>DAOUHY010000412.1:0-2175 GCA_034428435.1 Caldilineaceae bacterium
CTGTACTGAAACGATCTAGAAAAGGAGAGCCGAAGAATGGCAACTGTGTTCGTGCCGACCGCACTGCGCCGCTTCACCGCCGGGCAGTCGAAGGTGGAAGCGACCGGAACAACGGTTGGCGAAGTGATAGGTCAACTGGAAGGCAACTACCCGGGCATCGGTGAGAGGCTTCTGGACGAAAACGGTAACGTTAAACGGTTCATTAACGTGTTCCGCAACGACGACGAGATTCGCACCCTAGACGGGCTGGCGACGTCCGTCGACGATGGCGACAAGATATCAATTGTGCCGGCGATGGCCGGCGGGAGCAGGTGAACTATGGCGCAACTCAACCGAGATCAACTGCTGCAGTTGGCAAGGAGCCAAGTCCAGGAGATCACTGTCAACGAGGTTAAAAACCGGGTCGACAGCGGCCATGACATGACGCTCATTGATATTCGTGAGCGCGATGAATGGGTACAGGGGCACATCCCTGACGCCTCATTCCTGCCGCGCGGTCATCTGGAGCTGCAAATCGAGCAACACCAGCCGGACCGCTCGCAACCGGTCGTGATCTACTGTGCTGGCGGCGTGCGCTCACTTCTGGCCGCACGCAATGTGCAGGAAATGGGCTATACCGACGTCTACTCACTTAATGGTGGATTCGGCGGGTGGAAAAACGCAGGTTTGCCTTTCAAGGTGCCCACGGTACTGTCTGACGAGCAGGGCATACGCTACAGCCGTCACACGATTCTGGACGAAATTGGAGAAGAGGGGCAGATCAAGCTTCTTGACGGCAAGGTGCTTCTCATCGGCGCCGGAGGCCTGGGAAGCCCGGCCGCCATCTATCTGGCCGCGGCCGGTGTGGGCCAGCTCGGCATCATCGACTTTGACGTGGTCGACGTTTCCAACTTGCAACGCCAGGTTCTCCACGGGGAAAGCGACGTCGGCCGCCCCAAGGTTGAATCTGCCCGCGACCGCATCGCTGAAATCAATCCCGATGTCACAGTCGTGGGCTATCGTGAACCAATCACGAGCCACAACGCCTTCGAGATTATGCAGGGCTACGACGTCGTCATAAACGGTTCGGACAACTTCCCGACCCGCTATCTGGTAAACGACGCCTGCCAGATGCTCGGCATCCCCCTCGTGGACGCCAGTATCTTCATGTTCGAGGGCCAGGTGACCGTATATCAGCCGGAACTGGCAGATGCCGGCAGCCCATGCTATCGCTGCCTCTACCCCGACCCGCCGCCGCCTGGCGAGGTGCCAAGCTGCGCCGAAGCCGGTGTGCTGGGCGTCCTGCCCGGCATCGTAGGCTCCATCCAGGCGATCGAAGCAATCAAACTGATCGTCGGCATTGGGGAACCTCTATCTGGCCGGCTGCTCATGATCGACACGCTCGACATGACCTTCCGCACCCTCACCGTGAACCGGTCCGTCGACTGCCCCGTCTGCGGCGATGACCCGTCCGTAATCGAGTTAATCGACTATGAACAGTTCTGCGGCATGCCCAGCTTTGACGAACATGCGACAGAGAACGTAGCCGAGGCATTTGCCGAGACGGTCGCTGCCAATGGCGCCGGTCAGCCCGAACTGGTGAAGGCATAGAATGAAATCAAGTCAGTGGATAGTGTTCAGCACTATCCACTGACGTTCGAGCCGCCAATGATTGCCCAGTCTCTGTTACCCGTTGTTGCAGAGAGTCACGCTGCAGATAGCGCGATCTCTTTGCTGGACGATATCGGCAACACGCCATTGCTGGATCTAACCCAATTCGCTCACAACTGCGGCGTCTCGGATAACGTACATCTGTACGCCAAGGCAGAGTGGGCGAATCCTGGCGGTTCAGTAAAGGCGCGGGCAGCCCTGCAAATCGTAGAAGAGGCCGAAGCGGATGGGAAGTTGGGTGCCGGTCAGACGCTGATCGACAGCAGCAGCGGCAATACGGCCATCGCATACGCGCTGGTAGGCGCTGTCCGTGGATTCCCTGTCCATCTCGTGATGCCAAAGAATGTAAGCCGTGAGCGCAAGGCTCTGGTGAAGGCGTACGGCGCAACCCTGATAGAATCGGACCCGCTGGAAGGTTCAGACGGGGCGATCCGTATGGTGAGGCAAATCGTCGCCGCGGACCCCGAACGTTACTTCTACGCAGACCAGTACAACAACGATGCCAACTGGCGCGCCCACTACGAG
>DAOUHY010000413.1:0-3282 GCA_034428435.1 Caldilineaceae bacterium
CTTCTCGCCATAGCGGGTGTATTTGACGACGGTGTGGTCGTTGCGGTCTGCCGTCCACACATGGTCGTCGACGTCGATAAAGATGCCGTGCGGCTCCTTGAATTCGCCTTCACCCCAGGAGGTTACAAACTCGCCCGTGTCCGCCTCAAAGGCGATCATCGGGTGCTTGTTGCGATTGAATACGTAGACCCGATCGTGCGAATCCACCGCCAGATCGGAGGGGTGATCCATCACCCAGCCTTCGGGCAGTGTGGGCCACGAATCGTCCTGCTGATAGCGATAATCGCCGTGTCCAACTGTCAGCATCGGTTTTCCTCCTGTTAGTCCTTGCCCCAGTGTTCCAAAGCGTCGTCTGCGGGCGTGATGTTCAGTAGATTGTAGGCGTAGGGCGTGTCGTAGATTTTCCAGGTGTTGTTGGAAGCGCCGTAGATGATCTCATAGCCGATGCCGGGCTTTTCGACGCAGGCGCGGAAAAAGCCGACCGCGTCGCGCTTGCTGATCCAGCTTACGAGCGAGCGGTAGTCCTTTTCGGGCCGGTTGGAGCGGGGCAGCGTGCCGAGACGGACACAGATGACCTCCATGGGGCGCTCGTCGGGGCGGTCGATGTTGCCGCCCTCGGTGTAGTAGCGGCCGAGGGACTCGCCGAAGATCTTGGTGGCGCCGTAGCGGCTGTCGGGCCTGGCCGGGGCATCTCCCGTGACCAAGGGAATTGAGGCCGGATCGAGGCCGTCGAGGCGGCCGGAGACGATGGAGGCGTAGGGCTCATCGAATTCGTAGCCGCCCATCGTGTGCATCGAGCTGGCAAAGATGACGCGGCGTACGCCGGCGTCATGGGCGGCGTCGTACATGCGGGCGGTGGCGATCAGGTTGGGGTTGGTGAGCTCTTCCCAGCCGATTTCGACCTCGTGGCGGGGGTCGGCGGCGAGGTGGAGGACCACGTCCACGCCTTCAAAGACGGGCGGCAGCGCGTCCGGATCGCAGAGGTCGGCCTGCGTGAAGTTGGGCCAGTCGGACGGGCGCAGGTCGATTCCGTGGACGTCGTGGTCGCGAGCGAGTTCCGGCGCCAGCAGGCTGCCGACCGTGCTGCTGATTCCGGTGATAAGGATTTTCATCAATTGTCTCCTGGAGGGCGTTTCATGAATTTGACTTGAATTTCGGATTCAGAATTCGCAACGACAGGTATGCAGTGCTCGCAGATTATGGACAGGTCGTGCTCCGGCTCCGTTCGTTTTCAGATTTTGACAAATTTGCGGGCGCGATTGCCTTCTTCGCCCAGCTCGGCGACGAAGATGTTTCCCTTCGAGTCGCACCAGATGCCGTGCGGCATGCGCAGGCCGGTTTCGGGGCCGCGGAAGCGGCAGACCAGCTCGCCCGACTCGTGGAAGATGGAGACGCCGCAGGGAAGAGGCCCTTTGCCCATGGCGCTGCCCTGTTCGGCGACGTAGACGAACTGGTCGGGGCTGCAGTAGACGTCGCCCGGCCTGTGAACGTCTTCAAACATGGTGATGTAGTTCCCGTCGCGATCGAAGAGCTGGATGCGGTTGGCCTCGCGGTCGCATATCAGGACGCGGCCCTGCGTGTCGATGCCGATGTTGTGCACCAGCGCGAACTGGCCCGGCTCGAGGCCGGAGGTGCCCCAGGAGACTTCCAGCTCACCCTCCGGGGAAAAGCGGTGGACCTGGCGGTTACCGTAGCCGTCGGCGGCGAAGATGCTGCCGTCCTGGGCGGTAGCCACGCCGGCGGGCATGTTGAAGGGCGGGTCCAATGAGGTGCCGTAGGGCGTCACCGTCATCATGGCCCAGCCGCGGCGGCCCAGCTCGAGCAGCTTCTCGCCGTGCTGGGTGTGCTTGGTGACGACGTGCTCCTGGCGGTCGGTGACCCAGACATAGTCGTCGGCGTCGATGAAGATACCGTGCGGTTCGGTGAACTCATTCTCTCCCCAGGAGGTGATGAACTTCCCAGTGTCGGCCTCGAACGCCACCACAGGATGTTTGTGGCGGCAGAATACAAAGACGCGATCGCGCGAGTCGATGGCCAGATCGGGCACGGAGCCGAGCGACCAGCCTTCGGGCAGGGTCGGCCAGGAATCGTCCAACTCGTAGTGGAAGTCGCCATATCCAACTGTCATGATCGGTTATCCTCCCATTTTGCGCCCCGGTTGAGGCGGAGCGCTGCAGGTTACTCTTTGCGCCAGTGGTCTTCGGCCCTGTCGACGGGCATGAAATCGAGCAGCTTCCAGGCGTAGGGCGTGTCGTAGATCTTCCACTTGTTGTTGGACGCGCCGTAGATGATCTCATAACCGATGTTGGGGCGTTCAACGCAGGCCTGGAAAAAGCCGCCGGCATCGCGATAGCTGAACCAGCTTACCAGGGAGCGATAGTCGCGACCGGGACGGTCGTAGGCGGGCAGCGTGCCGAGACGGACGCAGATGACCTCCATCGGACGCTGGTCGGGACGGTCGATGTTGCCGCCCTCGGTGTAGTAGCGGCCCAGCGACTCGCCGAAGATCTTGGTGGCGCCGTAACGGCTGTCCGGCCTGCCGGGATCATCACCTTTGACGAGCGGGATCGAGTCCGGGTCGAGGCCGTCGTGGCGGCCGGAAAGGATGGAGAGGTACGGCTCATCCCACTCGTAGGCGCCCATGACGTGCATCGAACTGGCGAAGATGACGCGGCGCACGCCGGCATCGTGGGCGGCGTCGTACATTCTGGCGGTGGCGATCAGGTTGGGGTTGGTCAGTTCATCCCAGCCGATCTCGACCTCGTGGCGGGGGTCGGCAGCCAGATGGATGACCACGTCCATGCCTTCGAAGACGGGCGGCAACGCATCGGGGTCGCAGAGGTCGGCCTGGGTGGCGTTGGGCCAGTCCGAGGGGAGAATGTCAATGCCATGGACCTCGTGGTCGCGTGCAAGTACCGGCGCCAGATAGCGGCCGATCTTGCCCGTGATGCCGGTGATTAGTATCTTCATCGCTGTCTCCTGGTGGGGAGTTTTGTAATCTGTTAAGTCCAGTACAGTCGGATCTCAATCGCTGGAAAAATGGGCAATTTCGCCCGGCGCTGGCGCGTTGCGGTTATCCGGCGGCCACGGCGTCGGGCCAGCGCAGGCGCTCGTCGGGCGTCCGATTCTGCTGCATCGGCTCGACGGCGCCGTGATAGTCGGGGATGAGGGGCTCGATCTTGGCGAGCGCATCCTGCGGCCAGTTGGCGTGCTGGTCGTGCATGCGGTAGTGGATCCAGCTCTGCGTCGGTTCCAGAAGGTCGGAGTAGAAGGGGTGAAACC
>DAOUHY010000414.1:0-2718 GCA_034428435.1 Caldilineaceae bacterium
CCACCGAAATGACCGGCCCGAACCACTGCGCCACCAACCCCGACTCAAACCCGCCCAGCTCATTCGACGCCCCGATAAAAATCCCGCTCACCGCCGACACCCGCCCCCGCATCCGGTCCGGCGTCAGCAACTGCGTCAACGTCTGTCGCACCACCATACTGATATTGTCCAGCGCGCCCGTCAGAAACAGCATCACCCACGAAAGCGCGAAATTCTGCGAAAAGCCGAAAACGATCGTCGCCACCCCGAAACCCGCCACCGCCAGCAGCAGCGCATGCCCGGCCCGCTTCATCGGCGGCAGATAGATCATCGCCACCGCCATCAGGAACGCACCCACCGCCGGCGCTGCTCGCAGATACCCGAACCCCGTCGCGCCCACATTCAGAATATCCTCGGCAAAAATCGGCAGCAGATACACCGCCCCGCCCAGCAGCACCGCAAACAGGTCCAGCGCCATGATCGTGAACAGAATCCGTTTGTCCCACACAAACCGGATCCCGCCCAGCAGCGTCTGCCAACTGGCCGGCTCCGGCTTCTCGTCCACCGGCCGGAACTGGATGCGGGTCAAAATGAAGGCCAGCCACAGCGAACCTGCCGCAGCCACAAAATACGCACTCTGCACACTGACGGCAACCACGATGCCGCCCAACGCCGGACCCACAACCGACGCGATATGCATCAGGCTCATGTTCCACGTCACCGCGTTCGGAAACACCTCCGCCGGCACCAGCTGCGGCAGCAGCGCCGTCCGCGCCGGCCGTCCCACCGTCATCATGCTCGCGTCCAGGAAGAGCAGAGCATACATCCACAGCACCGGCCCTTCCATGATCGAGAACGCCGCCAGCGCCAGCGACGTCACCGTCATCCCCAGCAGACTGAAGATCGACAGCCGCCGCCGCTCATACCGGTCAGCCAGCAACCCCGCCGGCAGCGCCAGCACCATCAGCGGCAGCGCCTGCGCCAGCCCCACCAGCCCCAGCGAGAGCGCCTCACCCGTGCGCTGGTAGATCTCCCACGCGATAGCAATGCTCTGGATATAGGTCGCCATCCGCGCCACCACCCAGCCGACAACGTACAGCCGGTAGTCGTGTATGCGGAGTGCGGCATAGGGGTCGTGCGAGCGAGACAAAAGAAGAACTCCGGTGGACAGGCGGGCAGACCCCTATTGAACGCCAAAACGCCCCGCATGTCCAACCGGACACGGGCGCGCAGGCGCGATGCCAGCACTGCAGGGCGTGGTCGTACTCTCAAATATGATGGTGATCGTACAAGAAAGAAGAGAGGGGAGCGGCTGCGCTGCACACTGACCAAGCCACTCTTACGTGCCTCCGTACGATTCCTCCGGCATCAACCGCCCCGTCCGCGACTTCGGCGGATTGCTATCCCTTTTACGGATCAGCCGAACTTTTTCGCTGTGTGATGCGACACTTCTCGTAAACGAACTCAGGATCGAGATCAGCGCCGGACTCCCAGGCGATAGTATCAAAAGAGACACGAACCGTCTCAAAAACCTTCGGGTCTCTGATCTTCCCGAAAATTCCATAATCTAGGTACGGTTTCATATCCAGCAGCCCCTTCTCTCCACTCTCAAAGGCTACCGACACGATATAGTCCTCCCCACACTCGACTGAAATTACAGCAGGGCAACTTGGACTCGCAGACACTCCGAAATCTCTCATATGTTTCGCACAATGACCCGCAGCAGTTCACTAAAAACTAGAAACTAGCAACTAAAAACTAACTACTGCCCCCAATCATCACCCCATCCACCCGTATCGTCGGCGACCCCAACGCCCCCATCATCGGCACAAACGTCAGATCGTTCCCGACCGACTTGACATTGTGCAGCAACTCCTGCATCGGCAACGCAATCGTCACCTCGTTCACAGGATGGCTCAACTCGCCGTTCTCAATCCAATACCCCTTCGCCGAGATCGAATAGTCGCCGCTGATCGGGTTGATGCTGGCCGTATTCATCACGCTCTCAACGTACAGCCCCTGCTCCACCCCGCCGATAACCTCCTCCGGCGTCTCCTGCCCCGGCTGGAAGTAGAAATTGCTCGCATCCAGCGTCGGCATAGACGCGTGCCCGCGGCGGTTGGCATTGCCAGTCGAGCTGGCCGTCCCGTCGCGTGTGGCCGTGTAATGATCATGCAGCGCCGTCTGCAGAACACCCTCGTCGATCAGCCGTGTCGCCCCCGTCGGTACCCCCTCGTCGTCGAACGGCCGCGTCGCGATCCCGCCCGGCAGCCGCCCGTTGTCCAGCACAGTGACCAGATCCGCAGCCACCGTCTCGCCGACCTTACCCTCCAGAAACGACCGGTTGCGCTGCATCGCGTCCGCGCCCAGCGCCCGCGAAAGCGCGCCCAGCACGCTCGTCGCCGCCATCGGCGAATAGACCACCGACGCCCGCTGCGTCGGCACCGGCTTGCCCCCCAACATCCCCACCGCCTTACGCGCCGCATCCTTCCCGATCGCCGTCGGCTTGAAGTCTGCCAGCCGCGAGCCAAAGTCGAACCCAAACGCCACCGACCGGTCATTCTCGTCCGCCGCCATCGCCATCACAAAACCGCCGATAAAGCTCTTGTCGTAACTGCCCGCGACGCCCTTCGAGTTGGCGATCGCCACCGTCCCGTGCTGGCTTATCAGCGTGCAGCGGTTCGTCAGCACGACGCGCTCATCATAGCGCAAGGCAGCCTTCTCAATCCGCCTGGCCAT
>DAOUHY010000415.1:0-13488 GCA_034428435.1 Caldilineaceae bacterium
CCCCGTGAGGATCGATCGCCGACTGCATTCGTCGCAGTTGGAAACTGTCCCAGTATGCAATGTGCGCCGCCGATGCCAGTGGAGTCCACCCGTTTTCAAGACAGGGTCGCGTGTACTCCTCAGGTTCCAGCAAAAACAGAGGCCATCGATAATTGAGATAGCTTCTGCGCAGTTTTTCAGCGTATTCGGCCCCCAACTCGCCGGCAGGAGCCGCTGGAAATTGCGTCATGTTTTTCTTTCCTTACGTTTTGAATGAGCGCAGTCGGTTAAATGCCGCCGCCAACTCGTGGCGTCGAAACTGGGCGAACTCCCCTGTCCGGCGGCGCTCCAGCACATCGAATCCTTCTGCTTGGATATCGGCCATGATCAGGTCCATAATCTCAGACAGAGAACGACGCCCATCGATATACCGGCGCCGGGCGTAGTCGAGCGCCGCCCCGATTGCCCGAGTCTGTCCCCAATGCACGATCTGCTCCACTGCCGCCAGGTCCAGCGTTTCTCTACCGAACTGGATCGTCTGTATGCCTCTCGTCCTGATACTCGACTCTCTTCGCCCTTTCCTTGGGTCGACGCTCCCAGGCCGCGGCATGCGTTCTAGGCTGACATCGAACCGGCTGTCATCCTCGATGATCCGGCCGGTTGGATAGTCCTCGGCAACCGCCGCTGCGCGCTCAGTCACATCGTGGGTCCGAAACGTCTCCATTGCAACAACCGTGTCGGCTACATCCAGATAATCACCGCTGCCGCCAACCACGAGCACTGTACTGACGCCAAACTCATTGTACATCCGGGTCACTCGGTCGATATACGGTGTGATCGGCTCACTTTCCTTCGGCACCAGTGCCTGCATCCGCGCATCCCTTATCAGGAAGTTCGTAGCGGCCGTATCCTCGTCAATGAGCAGCCCGCTTGCCCCCGACTCCATCGCCTCAACAATCGCTGCCGCTTGGCTTGTCGAACCGCTTGCATTTTCGCTTGAAAAACGGTGCGTCGACTTCCCCAGCGGCAGATCCCCGATGAAGGCCGAAATATCAACTCCGCTGACCGCCCGCCCGTCCTCCGCCCGTATCTTGACCAGGTCCGGCGCGCTAATCACAAGCTCGCGGCCGTCCCCCGGGCGGTGGTTGTACACGCCCCGTTCCATCGCCCGCAACAGCGTCGACTTGCCGTGGTAGCCGCCCCCGACGATAAGCGTCACACCCTCCCCAACCCCCATCCCTGCTACGGTTCCCGCATTGGGAAGGGAAAACCTAATCCGTAGGCTTTCCGGCGAGTCGAAAGGAATGACCTCTTCGCCGCGCATCGGGCGGTCATCGACCCCGCTCGAACGCGGCAAAATCGAGCCATCCGCAACGAAAGCAATCAGACCTCGCTCCGCAAGCATCGAACGCAACGCGTCAGCGTCCTCGTTCGCGGCTGCATGCCGCCACAGCTCTTCCTCCTGATGACTGCTGGCCAAGAGGCTGCTTTCTATGATCCGCGGCAGCTCCTCCAAGAGCATCTGGCTAGCCTGCCTTCCCAGCACCCTCCTCCCCTGTGCCGGCAAACCGACCGTAAAGCGCGCTTCGACAGTCCCGTCGCTATGTACCTGTACCGCCGTGTTGGCCAGCACCTGCTGGCCCGGCGCCTCGATTCGAATCTCGCCGCTCTTACCGCTCCCTCGCCGCGTCGACCTCCTGTGCGTCTCCGCCGCAAACGCCCTGGCGAGAAAGCAGCTTAGCCCGATCGCGCGACTTCCATTCGCGTAGAGCCGATCGGAAAAATCAGCCACCGCAGACGGGATCAACGCCAGCAACCGGCTCGGCGCAGCGAATGGGTCCCCCTGAACGTAGTCCACTGCGAGCGTGAAATCGGTGAACTGGTACGTGCCGGCTATATCCTTATACGCCTTGTATCCTCTGCCGTCGATGCGGTTCAGAATCTGGCGCAATGTTTCTGATGTGGCCACTTCCGAGATTTCCCCTTCTTGCCTCTGATCTCCTTGTCGCCGCGATTCACGCCGCCCCTGCGACAGCCTCCCACCGCGAAGGAGCCGCCCCAGCCAGTTCAGGTTTCTCCAAAACTGGCGCCCACCACAAATGGCTCCCGGAGAAAATTTTACATCGCTTCAATTCACTTGTACACTGTGGGCGCAGCGCGTCCGGCTAAAATACGCCACCGGACACATCGATGTCCTACGATTCCAAGACCGAGGAGCCCAATGGAGTACCGTGATTTTGGTCGAACAGGCATGAAGGTCAGCCCTCTTTGCCTGGGCTGCATGAACTTCGGCAGAAGAACCACGCCGGAAGACGCATATGACATTATCGACAGGGCGCTGGACGCAGGTCTCAACTTCCTGGACACCGCCAACGTCTACAGTCGCGGCCGCAGCGAAGAGATTACCGGCGAGGCCCTGAAACGGAACGGCAGCCGTAGCCGCATCGTCCTCGCGACCAAGGTACACGGCAGAATGGACGACGACGACCCCAACGCCGCCGGCAGCAGCCGCCGCCACATTATCGAACAGTGCGAAGCCAGCCTCAAACGCCTGCAGACCGACTACATCGACATCTATCAGCTTCACCGGCCCCGCCCGGAAATCGCCATCGACGAGACCTTGCGCGCCCTCGACGATCTCGTCCGATCCGGCAAAGTTCGCTATCTCGGCACCAGCACCTTCTCCGCCTGGCAGGTCGTGGAGTCCCTCTGGGTCGCCAAGGAGCTGGGCCTGAACCGCTTCGTATCCGAGCAGCCGCCCTATAACATCCTCGACCGGCGCATCGAACGCGAACTGATCCCGATGGCCCGGACCTACGGCATCGGCCTCATCCCATGGAGCCCGCTGGGCGGGGGCCTTCTGACAAGCAATTATACGCGCAACCGGCCGGCCCCTGAAGGCGCCCGCTTTTCCGATACAACCCTTGAGGCGCGTCTGGCCCGACGCTATACCGATGGCGTCTTTGACGTGACCGAAGGCCTCCTGCCCCTGACACAAGCCAAGGGTTGTACCTTGTCCCAGTTGGCCTTGGCCTGGTGTGCACAGCAACAGGGAGTCACCAGTCCAATCATCGGCCCCCGCACGATGGAGCAGCTGGAAGACAACCTCGGCGCCCTCGAAGTCGAAATCACAATAGAGGACCGCCAGAGAATCGACGAGCTTGTCCCTCCTGGCCGCATGGTCAGCCCCTTCTACGAGGCCGACTTTGGACCAAATCGGCATCGAGCTATCGCCTAACCCCCCTTGTCGGCACCCGGAATGGACTTAACAACCGTCCAAACTGCTTGTACACTGTAGACCGGACCTGAATCCACAAGCTGCCAGATGCTAAAGTGTCAGATGCGATTCCCCACCTGAAAGGGACTTACAGATGGAGTACCGAAACTATGGGCGAACGGGAATGAAGGTCAGCCCGCTTTGCCTGGGCTGCTGGAATTTCGGAATGCGTACCTCCCCGGAGGACTCCTATGCAATTGTGGACCGAGCCCTGGACGCCGGCCTGAACTTCCTGGATACTGCAAACGTCTACGGCCGTGGCCGTAGCGAGGAAATCACCGGCGAGGCCTTGAAAAGAAACGGCAGTCGCAGCCGTATCGTCCTTGCCACAAAATTCCACGGCAGAATGGACGACGACGACCCCAACGCCGCCGGCAGCAGCCGCCGCCACATCATCGAACAGTGCGAAGCCAGCCTCAAACGGCTGCAGACCGATTACATCGACATCTACCAGACCCACCGCCCCCGCCCCGACACAGCCATCGACGAGACCTTACGCGCCCTTGATGACCTCGTCCGGTCGGGTAAGGTCCGCTACCTCGGTAGTAGCACTTTCGCAGCCTGGCAGTTCGTCGAGTCACTCTGGGTCGCTAAGGAATTGGGCCTGAACCGCTTCGTATCCGAACAGCCGCCATACCACATCCTGGACCGCCGCATCGAAAGAGGACTGGTCCCAATGGCCCTGACCTACGGTATCGGCCTGATTCCCTGGAGCCCCCTCGCCGGCGGACTTCTCACCGGCAAGTACACCCGGGAAGGAACCGCGCCGCAAGGCTCGCGCTATGCCTCCGCAGAGGACGCGCCGCCCCAATTGCGCCGCCTGAACGAAGATGTCTATCGTGTCAACGAGGGCCTGCTGCCGCTGGCACAAGCCAAAAACTGTACCATTTCCCAGCTGGCGCTTGCCTGGTGTGCTCACCAGCCGGGAATCACCAGTCCAATCCTTGGCCCCCGCACCATGGAACAGCTGGAAGACAACCTCGGCGCGCTCGACGTCACCGTAACCGACGAGGATCGCCAGC
Organism: Caldilineaceae bacterium; assembly: GCA_034428435.1. GTDB lineage: Bacteria > Chloroflexota > Anaerolineae > Caldilineales > Caldilineaceae > Bin5. The sequence goes on from DAOUHY010000415.1 coordinate 4,279, forward strand.
GTATCGACGAACTGGTCCCGCCGGGCCGCATGGTCAGTCCCTTCTACGAGGCCGATTTTAGCTCCAGTCAACATCGCTCTTTAGTCTGATCGACCAGGCCCGGCATCGCGCTTAGCCTTGACGAAAATATAAGTCATTTGCTGTGAGTTCGCTTCCGCGCAGGACAATCCCAGCCCCTGATGCCTGTCTGAACCTGTTCCAAGCTGATGGTCGGACTTTGACTCTCGCCTGATTCCATGAATGAGACGCAGCTGGAAGCCCTGTTGTCCGATGTAGCCGCCGGATCTATGACCATAGATGCCGCCCTCAACCGGCTGCGTGCATTGCCCTTCGAGACCCTCGAAGGCGTGGCGACCTTGGACCATCACCGCCTGCTCCGCACCGGCTTTCCGGAAGTCATCTACTGCGAGGGCAAGACCGCCGGGCAGGTCGCCTTGATCTCCGAACGCCTGGCAGCCCAGTCTCCCCGGCTACTCGGAACCCGGGCAACGGAGGCGCAGTTTGAAGCAGCCTCCCGACGGTTGCCCGATCTGGCTTGGCATGAACAGGCGCGCTGTCTCTGGCTGGATCGCGAACCGGCTTCCGACCTGAAATCCGGCGTCATGGTTGTCTGTGCAGGCACGAGCGATCTGCCAGTTCTCGAAGAAGCCGCCCTTACGCTGCGTCTGATGGACCATGACCCCCACAAGGTCACCGATGTGGGCGTTGCCGGTCTCCACCGCCTTTTCCCCCACATCCCCGCCCTGCAACAGGCAAACGTCGTCATCGTTATAGCCGGCATGGAAGGCGCACTCGCATCGGTCGTGGCCGGGCTGACCCAGGCTCCGGTAATCGCGGTGCCGACCAGCGTCGGCTATGGCGTCAACTTCGGCGGCGTCGCCGCCCTTCTCGCCATGCTCAACGGTTGCGCATCGGGCATGGCCGTGGTAAACATCGACAACGGCTACGGCGCAGCCCACATGGCCGCACTGATTAACGACAAGATCGAGAACAACTCCTCTTCTTCGACAAACGGTGTCGCGCCAGCCAGTTACGACGTTCACACAGCAGCCGGACACCAGTCAGGGCCAGAGTGACAAAATGAAACCATACGCAATCCATACGACCCCACCAACCCTCTCTGCCAAAACAGCCGCCAAACTGGACGCGATGCGCGCAACCCTGCGCGCCTACGGGTCGGTCATCGTCGCCTATTCCGGTGGCGTGGACAGCGCTGTAGTCATGGCCGTCGCCTTCCAGGAGTTGGGCGGAAGGTCTGCCGCGGCCAGCAACGGCAGCGGCGCTCTCGCCTGCATCGGCGTCTCCCCCAGCTACCCGGCCCGCGAAATGCGCGACGCCGTTGCGCTCGCCGACGAAATCGGCGTGCCCTACCGCTTGGTGGAGACCGAAGAGTACCTGGATCCCAACTACGCCGCCAACCCCAACAACCGCTGCTACTTCTGTAAGTCGGAGCTCCACAATCGACTCCACGACATCCTCCAGCAGGAGGACTGGGGAATCGTCTGCGACGGCACCAACGCCAGCGACGTGGGCGACGACCGTCCCGGCATGACTGCTGCGCGCGAGCGCGGCGTGCGCTCCCCTCTATTGGAGGCGGGCATTACTAAGGCCGAAGTTCGCGACATTGCCAGATACCTGGGCCTACCGGTCTGGGACAAGCCGGCAATGGCCTGCCTCTCCTCCCGTGTGCCCCACGGCACTCCGATCGACCCGCAACTGCTCCGCCAGATCGAAGCCGCCGAAGACGTCCTCGTCGCCTTAGGTCTGCGCCAGTTCCGCGTCCGCCACCACGGCGAGATCGCCCGCCTGGAACTGCCGCCCGAAGACTTTCCAACCGTCCTCGCCCACTTCGAAGAAATCGACGCTGGCATCAAATCCGCCGGCTATCGCTATGTCGCCCTCGACCTGGCCGGTTTCCGCAGCGGTGGCCTCAACGCAACCGCCAACGGCCACGCCGATACCACCCTCATTTCAGTCGACGAACTGATGTCTTTTCGCCAGTAAACTGTATTACCCCACTAACCACTGACGTTCGACTACTCCCCGCAATGCCTGTCGCCTACCTCGACACCCCATCAGGAATCTCCGGCGATATCTTCCTCGGCTGCCTTGTAGACGCCGGCTGGCCGCTCGACTCACTCCACAAATCCGTCGACAGCCTGAACCTTCCCTCTGGCAGTTGGAGCATCAAAACCCAACCGGCAATGCAAAGAGGAATCCGGGCCACGCGCGTTGAAGTCGACGTAAGTGACGAGACCGCCGAACGCCATCTGGCCGACGTCCTGAAGATTATCGACGCTGCAACACTGCCTGCCGAGGTCAAGCGCCGCGCCGGCGCCGTCTTCACTCGTTTGGCCGAGGCCGAAGCCCACATCCACGGCACGACAACCGAAGCCGTCCACTTTCACGAGGTCGGCGCCCTCGACGCCATCATCGACATCGTCGGCGTCTGCGCCGGACTGCATGAGCTCGCCGTCGATACTCTTTACGCGTCCCCGCTCCCCCTCGGCCCCGGATGGGCGAACTCAATGCACGGCCGCATCCCCCTGCCCGCGCCGGCCACTCTCGAGTTGCTGGCCGCCGTCAACGCCCCTACAGTTCCCGCGCCTGGCCCCGGCGAGCTGGTGACCCCTACCGGTGCCGCGCTCCTGGCAGAGCTGGCGCTCTTCCGTCAGCCGCAACTTCGTCCGCGCACGATCGGCTACGGCGCCGGCCAAAAGGAGTTCGACTGGCCCAACGTCGCAAGAATCTGGCTGGGAGACGAGCTGGCCGAAGCGCCGAATCTGAACGCCCGCGAACCCACCGAGTCTCTCCTCGTGCTCGAAACCAATATCGATGACATGAATCCGGAGCTCTACGAACCCGTGCAGCGCCGCCTCTTCGACGCCGGCGCCCTCGACGTCTGGACAACAGCCATCGGTATGAAGAAGGCCCGGCCCGGAACGCTTCTCAGTGTCCTCGCCTCCCCTGCCGCTGAATCCAGACTCGCAGAACTTCTCCTGCGCGAGACGACCACACTAGGCGTTCGCGCCTACCCGGTCCGCCGCCACGTGGCCGAACGGATCATGAAGACGGTCGACACCGCCTACGGACCCATGCGAATTAAATTGAAGCGCGTCGAAGGAAAGGTCGTCGGCGCCAAACCCGAGTTCGAAGACTGTCAAGCCCTGGCCGAAGCCACCGGCACACCGCTGCCGGCCGTGTACGCCGCCGCTCTCGCAGCCGCATCGCCTCTGGTCGACCACCCCTCCGGTCCACATGCCAAAGAGGAAGGAAGCGAGGTTGCCCGAGATGGATAAATTCGTGCAAAAGGTGGCGCCAGTCGTCCTGCGGCGTCGGGAAGAGCTGGAAATCCTCGCCTTCCGCCATCCCCGCGCCGGTACGCAGTTGGTCAAGGGAACGTGGGAATACGGTGAAAACGGGGAAGATGCCTCGCTGCGCGAACTGGCCGAGGAATCCGGCATCGAGAACGCTAACGTAGTCAAAGCCCTCGGCCAGCTCTCCTTCAGAGGCATCAGACAGCACTGGCACTTCTATCTGTGCCATGTTCCCGGTAAACTGCCCGATCGCTGGTCCTTCTTTACCCAGGATGGCGGCGGGCACCTGTTCGACTTCTTCTGGCACAAGCTCAATGAGCCGCCAGGCCGCGGCTGGCACGCCGACTTTCGACGCGCCCTGTTCTTCCTCCGCCGGCGGTTGCAGGAAGAAGAACAACTATGATCACAACGTCAGACCATTTCAAGGAGATATCTTCATGATTCAGCAACGACCCTTCGGCCGCACTGGCCACAACAGCACCGTAACCCTATTCGGCGCCGCCGCCATCGGCCGTGTCACCCAAGCCGACGCCGACCGCACCATGGAGCTGCTTCTCGACTACGGCGTCAATCACATCGACACCGCCGCCAGCTACGGCGATGCCGAGCTCCTTCTCGGTCCCTGGCTCGAAAAGCACCGCGACCGTTTTTTCCTGGCCACCAAGACCAACGAACGCGAATATGACGCAGCCAAGGCCCAAATCCAACTTTCCCTGGAGCGGATGCGAGTCGACCACATCGACCTCATCCAATTCCACAACCTGGGCCATCCCGACGACTGGGACACCGCCATGGGCGAAAACGGCGCCCTCGAGGCCGCCAAAGAGGCCCGTGACCAGGGGCTCGTCAAGTATATCGGCGTCACCGGCCACGGCCTCAAAATCGCGGCATTCCACAACCGCAGCCTGCAGGCCTTCGACTTCGATTCCATCCTGCTCCCCTGGAACATCCAGATGAAGCAGAACCCCCAGTACGCCGCCGACTTTGACCGCGTCGCCGGCCTCGCTCGCCAACGGGGCATCGCCGTGCAGACCATCAAATCGCTCGTGCGCGGGCCCTGGGCAACCACGCCCAAAACCCGCTCAACCTGGTACCAGCCGCTGGAAAATCAACCGGACATCGACCGCGCCGTTCACTGGATTCTCGCCCAGGGCGACCTCTTCCTGAACACCGCCGGCGATATCAACCTGCTGCCCAAAGTCCTCGACGCCGCCAGCCGCTTCGACGGCCAGGGCCCCAGCGACGAAGAGATGGCCGCCATGGTCGCCGAACAGAGTATGACACCGCTATTCGCCTGACCGCGACGGCGAAGCTCTGCTCTCGCCCGCCGAATCCGCGGCCCGATGCGTCAGATCTACCTGCTACTCTACCGGCTCCTCTACAATGAGCTGGCCTGGGCCTATGACGCCGTGAGCTGGGCCGTCAGCTTCGGCCGCTGGGATGACTGGCGCCGCGCCGCTCTCCCCTATGTCCGCGGAGATCGTATCCTCGAAGTTGGTTTCGGGACCGGCGCGCTGCTGCCCCTCCTTTTGAGCGGGCAGCGCCGCGTCATCGGCATCGAACCCTCCGCCGCCATGCAGGGATTGACAGCGGCAAAGCTCACCAGCAGAGAATTGCAACTACCTCTCGTTCAGGGCACCGCGCAGAAACTGCCCTTCGCCGGCGCCGCCTTCGACACGATCGTCTGTGCCTTCCCGGCATCCTACATCCTCGACCCCCGAACGCACCGGGAATTCGCTCGCTGTCTCCGTCCCGGAGGACGGACCGTCATAGTCGAAGTCACCTTGGCCGAGCCCGGACCTCTGCTCAACCTGCTGTTCCATCTGGTGTTCCCGACCACTGCTGACACCTTCCGAATAGTTGACAAGGCGGTACGCGATGCAGGCTTCAGCCGGGAGGAGCATGTCGTGGGCGACGGGAGGGTCCGTCCCCTCGTCATCGTCGCCGAAAAGCTGGCAGCAGAATGACCCAGCCCGGCCTCCACGCACGCTTTCCAGACGGGCTTTCCCCATACTGGAGCCGGACCGCGAGCGGCTCCGCCCTTCTGCAAACTCGGGCCTCCGGTCTTCTCCTCGGCAACCATCGGGCGTCGAATCAGGACTACACAAACGCTCAGATCGACGACTACCACGCGCTCCCCCGGCAAGACTTTCCCTGGCGCCCACCCTTGCGCCTGTCTATCCGGGCCCGCCTTTCCCACAACAGTGGTCACCTCACCGGAACCGCCGGTTTCGGATTCTGGAATCACCCGCTTCGCCTGGCCCGCCCGCGCAGTCTCGCGCTCCCACAGGCCCTCTGGTTCTTCTACGCCGGCCCAGACTCCGACATGCCTCTGGCGTTCGACCAGCCCGGCTGGGGATGGAAGGCCTCAACCATCGACACACGTACCACCCGCTTCCTGGCCCGCGTGCCGTTCTTCGCCCTCACCTCGCCCCTCTTTCTCGCGCCCAGCCTCTATCGCAGCCTGTGGCCTTCCGTCCAAAAGGCAGCCGGAATCGCCGAGAAGCTCGTTCCCGCGCCTATGGCAGAATGGCACGTCTACACCATCGACTGGCAGCGCGCCAGCGTCAGTTTCTATCTGGATGGAAGACTGCTCTTGGAATCAGACCACTCGCCGAGAGGACCGCTGGGGCTGGTCATCTGGCTGGACAACCAGTTTCTCCAGTTTGCTCCTTGGGGTCGCATCCGTTGGGGTCTGGTGCCAAAGGAAGAGGCCCAATGGCTGGAAATCGACTGGCTGGCCGTTGAGTGAGTGGCTAAGTTGCCCTGAATCGCACTGACCAGGCGGTAAACATTTTGAACCCTTCACCACCTGCGCAAATTCGCCCGCTAGCCAAACTGAACTTTCGATGAGTCCGCCATGCTTGCGCCCGCAACGCGGTGCGCCTCCACCGTCTGCGCGTTCAGCCGGTGACCCGTCCCCGGCTCCTGCGACAGGATCAAATGACCCTCCTCGATCCGCTCCGCAGGCGACAGCAACTCCGAACGCCAGTCAACTTCGCCCCAGGCATATTCCAGAATATAGAAGTTGGACCAGGTAGAAGCCGCCTGCGCCGTTGCCGCCGTCGAGAGCGGCCCCGCCGGGTTGTGCGGAGCCACCAGGACCTGCCGCATTCGCGCCGCCGCCGCAATTTCGTTCAGCTCCAAGATCCCTCCGCAATGTTTCACGTCCGGCATGATGACGTCCACACATCGCTCCGCAGTAAAGGGCAAAAAGCCCTCGATGCCGTAGACACTCTCCGCCGATGCAATCGGCTGTGGGACCGCGTCTGCCACCACTGCCAGTCCCTCAGTGTCCCTATGCGTGACCGGCTCCTCATACCAGAACAGATTGAGCTCCGCTAGCTCCTGCCCCACCACAACCGCTTCCGAGACCTCCATCCGGCTGTGACAGTCAACCGCCAGCTCCACACCGTCCCCGATCGCCTTGCGCACCGCCCGCACCCGCTCCACGCCCGCCTGCCAGTCCGCATTCGGGCCCGTCCGATACCGATACGGATGCCGCAACTCGTCAAACGGCGCCATCTTTATGGCCGTAAATCCTTCGTCCGCAGCCTGCCGCGCCGCACGCGCAAACCCGTCCGGCGACCGGTCCTTTACATGCCGGTTGATATTGGCGTAAAGCCGCAGACGGTCGCGGACCGCCCCGCCCAAAAGGACATGCAATGGTACCCCCAGCGACTGCGCCAGCACGTCCCACAGCGCCTGCTCCAGTCCACTGAGCGCCGTATTGTAGGCGCGCCCGCCATCCTTGCGCCGCAACGCCTGACGTATGCGGGCAATCTCCCTCGGGTCGTCACCCTCCAGGATCCCGTCAAACTGCGCGACCGCCGCCGCACACAGCGCGTCGTTGCCGCTGTGACTCGCCTCGCCCACACCGGTGATCCCCGCGTCGGTATCAACCACAACATGCAGCCAATCGCCTCTGTGATTGACATGTACGATCAATGTGGAGATAGAAACGATTCTCACGGCTTACATTTCCTCCCAATCTGTTGTCCGAATCTGAAAGACGCAAGAGGCGCTACCCTGTTTCGATTCCCAGCCAAACTCACGCCTCTTCCCTGCTCCCCGCTGCGCCAGCCCGGAGCTAGTGAGCCGTCCAACCTCCGTCGACTGTCATCCCGGCCCCCGTCACAAAGCTGGACGCGTCGCTCGCCAGAAAAACCGCCAACCCGCCGATTTCGTCCAGGTCGCCCCAGCGTCCCAGTGGGATCCGCGCGATAAACTCCCTGTACTTTTCCGGGTCCTGCTCCAGAGCCACGTTCATTTCCGTTGAAAACGGGCCTGGCAGCATCGCGTTGACAGTGATGCCGTACTGCGCCCACTCCAGCGCCAGCACCTTCGTCAGCTGCCACACCGCCCCCTTGCTGGATGCGTAGGGTGTGCGCTCCGGCAAGGCGATGATCGACAGCGTCGACCCAACGTTGATCACCCGCCCGTACCTCTGCGCCTTCAAATGACCGGCCGCCGCCCGGCACATGTTCCAAACACCGGTAAGATTCGTATCGATAACCTGCTGGAACTCTTCCGGCTCTAACTCATCGATAGGGCCGCGTATATTGATGCCCGCGTTATTCACCACAATTTGCAGACCCCCAAAATCCGCGATCACCTGCTCGACCACCTGGGCGGTTTGCGCATAGTCACTCACTTCGCACGCGTAGCCCCGCACTGCCGCGCTGACCGTGGGCGAGCCCGCAATCTCCCCCGCCGCCTCGTCCGCCCGCGCCTGGTCCCTGCTCGTGAGCGCCACCGCAGCGCCTGCCTCCGCCAGCGCCAGGGCCATTTCCCTGCCCAGGCCCCGGTTGCCGCCTGTAACCAAAGCAACCCTATCGTCTAGTCTGAACTTATCGAGAATCGACATCCCTTTCCTCCGCTCTTGAAATGACCCAACGACTTGTCATTCGACTTTTCGCCATCCGCCCGAAAGAAGCTATCATACCCTGAAATTCTTTCCACCAATAGTCCATGCAGTCAATCCCACCCTTACCCAACGATACTATACTGTAACAGCAGGTGATCTTCCATGCCCAAATCCATCCTGTCCCCCTCAGAACACAGCGCCCTCATCGAATTCATTCGGCTTCTGGCTGACGAGAGCGGGGCCATCATCCGCCGTTACTTCCGCAGCGGTTACACTGTGGACAGCAAGTCCGACGAGACGCCCGTAACAATCGCCGATCGCCAGGCCGAAGAGCGCATGCGCGAGCTCATCTGCCAGCGCTACCCCGATCACGGCATTCTCGGAGAGGAGTACGGCCACCATCAGCCCGACGCCCCCTTCCAGTGGGTGCTCGACCCCATCGACGGCACCAAGAACTTCATCTGCCACGGCTATCTGTTCGGCACCCTCATCGCCCTCGTCCACGAACAGAAGGCCCTGCTCGGCGCCATCCACCAGCCCATCCTGCAGGACCTGCTCATCGGCGACGGCGAAACAGCCTGGCTCAACCGCGACCCCGTACACGTACGCGACTGCCCCAGCATCGACCACGCCGTCTTCCTGACCACCGACCACTACAACGTCGCCAACTTCCACAACGGACCCGCATTCGAGCAGGTCGCCCAGCGCGCCGCCCTCTACCGCACCTGGGCCGACTGCCACGGCTACTACCTCGTCGCGGTCGGCGGCGCCGACGTCATGACCGACCCCGTGATGAACTTCTGGGACCGCGCCGCTCTCGTCCCCATCATCGAAGGCGCCGGCGGCCGCATTACCGACTGGCAGGGCGGCGACCCCCTCTACGGCAACGGCGTCATTGCCAGCGGCGGCAGCATCCACGACGAACTGATCAAACTGCTCAACCCCTGATCCCACTACTGCCTGTGATCATTTGGGCGGTCGGGCCTATTCGGCCCTCCCTTGTGCGGGGGCTCCGCCCCCGCAACG
>DAOUHY010000416.1:0-5590 GCA_034428435.1 Caldilineaceae bacterium
ATGACCCCCTTCCACGCCCTGCCCAAACTGCATGAAGCCGTCAAAGACCAGATGCCCCCGCCCTACAAGAACCTCTGGCAGTGCTACCGCGAAATGATCCCCGCTCTCATCAAACAGGCCACCGGCGACCCCGACTATCAGATCATGCGACCGATCCCGCAGGACCCGGATACCGAGATCGCTGAAACCCCTGCCGCCGCCGAGTCCTCAGCCGAATGGGTCGAAGTCTGCCCGATCGAAGACCTCGACGAAGAAGACGTAATTCGCTTTGACCACGGCAGCCGCACGCTCGCCGTCTATCGCCTCAAAGGCGACAGGTTCTACGCCACCGACGGCCTTTGCACCCACGAATACGCCTATCTCGCCGACGGTCTCGTAATCGACGAAGTCGTCGAGTGCCCGCTCCATAACGGACGCTTCGACATCACCACCGGCCGCGCCCTGCGCGCTCCCGCCTGCGACCACCTCGAGACCTATCCCGTCGAACGCCGCGGCAACTCGCTTTTCGTTCGCGTCGCTTGACGCAACACATTGCGCATTGGCTCCCCGATTGGACCGATTTCGACAGGAGATCAGCCATGAGCGTGCAAGCGATTCCCAGGGACTACAGCCTCTCCGGCGGCAACCGCGACGCCGTCGCACTCGACGGCGATCGCATCCAGGGCCGCCTCGAAGAGCAATGGTGGAAGCCCAGGCTGTCCCGCCGGCAGATGCGCGAAATCATGCAGCGCCGCGACGGACCCGGGCTCTGGCACTTCGGTCTCTGGTTCCTGCTACTTGGCGTCAGCGCCTACCTGGCATTCATCTCCTGGGGCACCTGGTGGGCCGTCCCCGCCTTCTTCGTCTACGGCACCATTTACACTTCCGCCGACTCCCGCTGGCACGAGAGCGGCCACGGCACGCCCTTCCGCACCCGCTGGCTCAACGAATTCGTCTACGCCGTCGCCTCCTTCCTCGGCATTCGCGAGGCTTACATGTGGCGCTGGAGCCACTCCCGCCACCACACCCACACCTACTTCGTCGGTCGCGACCCCGAAATCCAGGTGCAGCGTCCCGCCGACCTTGTCAAGCTCCTCATGGACTTCTTCTACCTGCGCAGCGGCCCGCCCGAAGTCTGGCGCCTCATTCGCAACGCCTGCGGCCGCCCCAACGCCGACGTGCGCGACTTCGTGCCCGATCGCGATCTGAAAAAAATGTACTGGTCCAGCCGCGTCCACGTCGCCATCTACGCCGCCTTTATCGTTTGGTCCATCGCCATCGGCAGCATCCTGCCCATGATGTTCGTCCTCCTCCCCCGCTTCTACGGCGGCTGGCTCCAGCAGCTCCTCAGCCTCCCCCAGCACGCCGGCCTCGGCGAAGACACCTACGACCACCGCCAGAACACGCGCACCATCTACGTCAATCCCGTCTTCGCCTTCCTCTACGTCAACATGCAGTACCATCTTGAGCATCACGCCATGCCCATGACCCCCTTCCACGCCCTGCCCAAGCTGCATGAAGCCGTCAAGGACCAGATGCCCCCGCCCTACACCAGCCTCTGGGCAGCCTACAAGGAGCTGATTCCCGCCCTCATCAAACAAGCCACCGGCGACCCCGACTATCGAGTGATTCGACCGGTTCCCAAGGACCCTGAAACCGAAGACGTCCAAGCACATGCCGCACCCGAGTCCTCCGGCGAGTGGATCGAAATCGGCCCCGTCGCAGACATCGAAGAAGAGGACGTCATCCGCCTCGACCACGGAAGCCGTACCCTCGCAATCTACCGCCTCAAAGGCGACCGCTACTACGCCACCGACGGCCTCTGCACACACGAATACGCCTACCTTGCCGACGGCCTCGTCTTCGACGGCGTCATCGAGTGCCCGCTTCACAACGGCCGCTTTGACATAGCCACCGGACGCGCCCTGCGCGCCCCCGCCTGCGACCACCTGGAGACCTACCCTGTCGAACGCCGCGGCAACTCGCTCTACGTCCGCCTCGGCTGACACGCCCGCGTCCGCAACAACGGCAATCCAAAACCATTCGTCACAGCAAGCAAGGAACACACACGATGCAGATCGCCTTTATCGGAGTAGGCGGAATCGCCCAAAACTACATCGGCAGCCTCGAAAAACTGGACCGGCCCGTAGCCGCCGTCTGCGACATCAACGCCCAGACCGCCGCCCGCGTTGCCGACGAGCTCAACTGCACCGGCTACACCGACCACCGCGAAATGCTCGACCGCGAAAACCTCGACGTCGTCTTCGTCGCCATCCCCCCCGCAGCCCACGACACGCACACCATCGACGCCGTACAGGCCGGGGCACACGTCTTCGTCGCCAAACCGGTCGCCATGGACCTCGACCTGGCCCGCCGCACGCAGGTCGCCGTCGCCGCCAGCGGCCGTATCAATCAGGTCGGCTACATGGCCCGCTACTCCGATATCACCGAGCGCACCAAAGAGCTCGTCCAGGGCCGTGATCTCGGCATGGGCATCGGCCGCTTCCTCACCCGCATGCCCCCCTCCCATCCCTGGTGGGGCAAGTTCGCAGTAAGCGCCGGCCAGCTCGTCGAGCAGAGCACCCACGTCTTTGACTGGCTCCGCTTCTTCCTCGGCGAAATCGAATCCGTCCAGGCCTTCGGCCACGACGGCCCCGACAACACCATCGCCGACTTCGAGGACAGCACCGCCGTCAATCTCAGGTTCGCCAGCGGCGCCGTCGGCAACGTCGTCAGCACCTGCTCCGCACGCGTCCGCGACGGCTTCATGACCGAGCTCTGCGGCCGCGACCTCTACCTACGCCTCGCCATGGACACCCACCTCTCCGGCTACGTCGACCAGGAGGAGATCGATTTCCACGGCCAGGAACGCGGCTACTACCGCCAGATCGATTGCTTCCTCGCCGCCGTCGAAGCCCACGACCAGAACCTCGTCCGCTCCTCCTACGCCGACGCCGTCAACTCCCTCGCCGTTACCCTGGCAGCCAACCGCTCCCTCGAATCCGGCCAAGTCGAAACGGTGGAATAACTGATGAAATTCGGCACACTTCAAAACGTTATCGAACAGCCCCTGTCAACCGTCTTCACAGTCGCCTCCGACCTCGGTTTCCAAGGCGTAGAACTCGACTGGTACGACTTCACCGAAGCCCTACCCGGCGGCCCACTCGCCCCCGAAAACCGCGACACGATCCGCCAGAACGCGTCCCAGACCGGCGTCGACATCCCCTGTGTCGCCGCCCACTTCCTCAACCGCGGCGGCCTCGCCGACCCCGAAAAGGAAGCCTTCGGCCTCGACGCCGTCCGCGCCGGCATCCGCCTCTGCACCGACCTCGGCGCAGCCTTTCTCCTCGTCCCCTTCTTCGGCCCCGCCATGATGCGCGACGACCAATCCGTCGCCCGCCTCGAAGCCAACCTGCGCCTCCTCGGCCCCGCAGCCGAACAAGCCGGCGTCACCCTCGCCATCGAGCACACACTCCGGGGCGATGAAACTGCCGCCCTCCTCGAACGCGTCGACTCCCCAGCCGTCGGCAACTACTGGGACATGGCCAACTGCATGGGCCTCGGCTACGATCCCCTCGAAGAGATCGAACAACTCGGCCGGCACATCGTGCGCGTCCACGCCAAGGAATACCACCGTGGCGACGCGCCCCCCGGCACGCCCGCCCAACCCCACTTCGACGGCCTCAACACCAGACCCTTCGGCCAAGGCGACGTGCCCGTACCGGAAGTCCTCACCGCCCTGAAGCAGGCCGGCTACGACGGCTACGTCGTCCTCGAGACCGGCAAGTTCGACGCCGCCGCACGCTCCGCCAAAGCCGCCCTCTCCCTCCTCCAGGAACTGACAGGCCAATCGCAATGACCCCCAACCCATACGAAATGACCCGCTTCCGGGGCAAAACGGCCCTCGTCTCAGGCGGCGCCTCCGGCATCGGACGCGCCACCGCCCAACGCCTCGCCGCCGAAGGCGCGCACGTTTTCATCGCCGACCTGAACGCCGCCCTGGCCGCTGAAACCGTGTCGCACATCCGCGCAGCAGGCGGCAGCGCCGCCTATGTCAACGTTGACCTCGCAGACGACTCTTCGGTGGAGAACTGCGCGCGCGAAGTTGCAGAGAAGGCTTCCTCTCTCCACATTCTCGTCAACAACGCCGCCCTGCTTCGCCAGGGCAGCATCGAAGACGGCGGTTGGATTGAAAACTGGGAAATAGAGACCCGCATCGGCCTGCGCGGATGGGTTATGATGACCCAATTGCTCCTCCCCCTCATCAAACAGGAAGGCGGAGCCATTGTCAACCTCTCATCCGAAGGCGGCTACCTCGGCCGCCCCGGCATGTGGGTCTACGACGCCATCAAAGCCGGCGTCGTCTCCACCACCAAGACCATGGCCCAGGAGTTTACCCAGTACAACATCCGCGTCAACGCCGTCGCTCCCGGCTGGATCGTGACCGAAATGCACTTCGCCGACCACCCCGACCCCGCCGCCTACAAAAAAGTGCTCGAAGAAACGCCCATCGACTCCTGTCTCATGCAGCGCCGCGGCGGCCCGGATGAAATAGCCGGCGCCATCGCATTCCTCCTCAGCGACGACGCCTCCTACATCACCGGCACCACCATCCACGTAGATGGCGGCCGCGTCGGCATGAATCTAGGCCACCTCGGCATCCTGGAGTAATGCGTCCATTCAGTTCCAATTCTCCACCCTACTTGACAAAAAGGTGTTCTTCGCGCCCCTTCGCGGAAAAAAAAGCTGCTATCCTTAACCATTCGCTGATAGTCCAAGACCCACCCCGGAGCCCCAAATGACCAATACCCTCAACGGACAACACTGGCAGGACCAACCCCAACAAACCCTCGATTCATATACCCGTGACGGCTTCGTCGCCCTGTCAGGCTTTCTCACACCCGACGAAGTGGAAGAAACCCGCCAATCCGTCGCCCGCTTCATCTCCGACTCCGTCCCCAATCTCCCCCGCGAACAGGTCTTCTACGAAAACCTCGGCCAGCCCGACACCCTCAAACAGATCATCGGCCTCTTCAACCACGACACCTTCTTCCACCGCCTCATGTTCAACAGCCGCTTCGAAAAACTCGCCGAGCTCCTCCTCCAGGGCCCCGTCGTCGGCAAAAACATGCAGTACTTCAACAAGCCCCCCCGCATCGGCAAAGCCACCCCGCCCCACCAGGATGGCTACTACTTCATGCTCCACCCCTGCGAAGCCCTCACAATGTGGCTCGCCCTAGAAGAAGTCGACGAAGAAAACGGCTGCGTCCGCTACGTGCGCGGCTCACACCTTCTCCCCCTGCGCCCCCATGGCCGCACCCAAACCCTCGGCTTCTCCCAGGGCGTAACCGACTACGGCACACCCCAGGACCTCGCAGACGAAGTCGCCTTCCCCGCCCAACCCGGCGACCTCCTCATCCACAACGCCCTCACCATCCACCGCGCTGACGGCAACAAGAGTCCAACGCGCACCCGCCAGGCTCTCGGCTTCATCTACTACTCCGAACGCGCCAAAGAAGACGAAGAAGCCCACGCCGCCTACCAGAAAATGCTCGCCGCAGATATGAAGGCCAAGGGCAAGATCTGACCCGCCCTCGACTCGCCCCACAAC
>DAOUHY010000417.1:0-4184 GCA_034428435.1 Caldilineaceae bacterium
GGCTACGGCGCCGCGGTCAGCACCCTGATGCTGATCATGGTGGCTATCCTTATCATCGTCTATTTGAGGCTGGTGTCTCGAGGGAGCGAATCAGGTGAAACGAGCTTCTGATCTCAGATTCAGGTACGGGTATCTGATACATCAAGTCTTTGTCGTATCACTCACGACTCTCTCGGCCATCATAATCCTTACGCCGGTTGTCTGGATGATCAATGCCGCTATGCGGCCGATAAAGGAGGTTCTCACATATCCTCCCCGGCTCGACCCCAGCCAGCTCACCTTCGAATACATGGCTTCCTTGATCGAAAATGAACTGTATCGTGGGTACTTCGTAAACAGTACGATCATCTCTCTGTCCACGCTCGCGATCGTTCTCGTTCTTGGCCTGCTCGCGGCCTATGGTTTTTCGCGCTTCAAAATGGTGGGCGGGCGGTACATGCTGCTGGGTATCATGGCCCTGCTCATGCTGCCTACCGTTACCCTGATCGTTCCCTATTTCCGTCTGGCCCACCTTGTCGGGCTCTACGACACACTCTTTGGGCTCATCGTCGTAAACTCTGCCTTTATTCGGCCCATCTGTATCTGGCTCCTGAAGGGATACATGGACGCCATCCCTGTAGATCTTGAAGAAGCGGCAATGATAGACGGCTGCACCCGCCTCCAGGCCATGCAGAAGATTCTGGTACCCTTGGCCGTACCGGGGATCGTGGGCACAGGCACCTTCGTTTTCGTATTTGCCTGGAACGAATTCCTGCTTGCCGTTACACTCACAGACTCACCCGGATCTCAGCCTCTCACGATCGGCCTGGCCGCCTTCTTTGGCCAGTTCGTCAGGGACTGGAATTCCATCATGGCACTCTCGACAATCACCAGCATCCCGCTGATGATCATCTTTGTCCTCTTTCAGCGTTGGGTTGTGCAGGGCATGACGAGCGGCGCAGTCAAATAGCCCTCATTTCCTGTTTACCGTTTCAGTGCAACGGCCGCTGCTCACATCAGTTGAATCACCCTAAGCAAACCAGAGGGGAGGCGGCAGCGGTTGGTCCAGTGACTTCTGGGCAACTCTGACAAGGCCTTCTCGGCCCCGACCATGTCCGACTTTTCTACGAACCGGATCGTTTCATCTGGAATGCGGCCGGTTCCATCTGTTAAGTTCAAAGGGAGAGAAACGAAGTGCGCATAGCAATCGCTGGCATAAGCCATGAAGCCTTGAATACATCCCCCCTTCCGACCACACTTGAACACTTCCAGGTCTGGCGCGGCGATGAGATCCTCAATGGCGAAGGCCAATTCGCCCCCTATGCTGCCGGCGCTGCGACAGGTGGCCTGGCAGGACCAAAATACGCTTCCATCTCTCAAATGATGAATGACCTGGAGGCGGAACCTGTGCCCATCCTATGTGCAAACGGACTGGCGCCGTCAGGAACCGTGGACCTGAACACCTACCTCCAGCTGAGGGACGAGATCATCGACGGCATCCAGCAGGCGGGTCCCCTGGACGGCATCTGCCTGGTCCTCCACGGCGCCCTCCTCGTCGAACACATCTGGAGCGGTGAAACAGATCTCGTGCGCTCAATCAGAGCCGCAGTCGGCAACGACATCCTCATCTCAGCCCGGTTTGACCTGCACGGCAATCTCACCGAAGAGTTCGCCAACAAGACCGACATCTGGACCGTCTATCGCACCGCCCCCCATCGCGACGCGCCGCAAACGCTGGAAAGGGCCATGACGCTGCTCGCGCACTGCATTCGCGGCGGCCATCGCCCGCGCCCGGTCTTCGTCCGCCTACCGATGTTGCTTCCCGGCGAGAGGGCCACGACCGACGTTGAGCCAATGAAATCGCTCTTGGAACTGGCAATAGAAATCGGACGGCAGCCCGGCATCCTGACCGCCGAAATCCTGGTCGGCTTCGGCTGGGCCGACGCACCCCATTCCGCCAGCAGTGTCGTGGTCATCGCCGAGGACGAGCCCCACCTGCCCCACGCACGGCGCCAAGCCAAACGCCTGGCGCGGGCCATGTGGGACCAGCGCCATAACTTCACCTTCGATCAGGAGGTCGCCGCCTCCGCCGACGAGGCCATCGACCTCGCTCTGGCTGCAGAGGAAAGCTGCGTATTCATCGCAGATTCTGGCGACAACCCCACCGCGGGCACACCCGGCGATGTTCCCTACTTTCTGTCGCGACTCCTTGCAAAAGATGTACCCGACGCCATTCTGGCCGGGATTCCCGACAGCGAGGCTGCCCGCATCTGTTTCGAAGCCGGAGTCGGAGCCACCGTTTCGCTCAGCCTCGGTGGAAAGCTGGACACCGAGTACGGCGCTCCCCTGGAAGTCACAGGCACTGTGGAGCATTTCTGCCAACCCGATCAGGATTCGAAGGAAGTCGCCATCGCTACGGTACAGGTGGACGGCGTTCGTGTCCTCATCACCGACAGGCGCACCTACTTCTCATCTCTGAACGACTTCCGTAGGGCCGGAGTCGAGCCCCTGGACCATAAGATCGTTGTCGTGAAACTTGGCTATCTCATGCCGGAACTTCGCGACGCCGCGCCGCGGGAGATCCTGGCCCTCACCCAGGGATACTCCGATCTGGACTTCACGCGTTTGCCCTACAGATACGTAACCCGTCCGATCTTCCCCCTGGACGAAGACTTTGCGTGGTCCCCCGTGATTACGAATGTCGCGGGATACGGTGGCTGACTTCGCAATGAATAGACCAGCAGACATCGCAGCGCGCAGACGTGCAATGCTGTAACCGGTCACTCTGCGGCCGGTTCGCTGAAATCAAGGAGAACTAGAATGGCCGGACCCGGCATGGAACTGGTCGGTGAAGAGGAGATAGAGGAAGTCCTCCAGGTCTTGCGGGCAGGCTATCTCTATCGCTACGGCGTAACGACCCCCGACGGAGTTGACCCGCGCTTCCAGGGAAAGGTCTACCAGCTGGAGCGGGAGATCGCTGCCCTGTCGCAAGTCAAGTACGCGGTGGCCGTCAACTCCGGTACATCCGCCCTCTTGGCCGCGATGGCAGCCTTGGGCATCGGTCCCGGCGACGAGGTGATCGTTCCCGGCTTCACCTTCGTCGCCAGCATCTCGGCCATCGTCTACACCGGTGCCGTGCCAGTCCTGGCAGAGATCGATCGTACCTTCAACCTTGACCCTGACGACGTGAAAGCAAAGATCAGCCCCCGTACCAAAGCGATAATGGCCGTCCACATGATGGGCAACCCGGCCCGTTTGGAGGAGCTCAGGCGCGTCGCAGACATAAACAACCTGTATCTCATCGAAGACTGCTGCCAGGCCTTCGGCGCCGCCTACCGCGGCCGCCCCATCGGCTCTATCGGTCATGTGGGCGCCTTCAGCTTCAACATTTACAAGACCATCACCTCGGGCGACGGCGGCATGATCATCACCGACGACGAGGAGCTGTACAGACGGGCGTTCGCCTTTCACGATCAGGGCCATTCCCCTTTGCGGACCGGCGTCGAAATCGGCCGGCGCCCTTTCCTCGGTCTCGACTTTCGCTGCACAGAACTGCAGGCCGCCGTGCTGCTGGCCCAACTACGCAAACTGCCCACCTTGATCGACCGTCTACAGACCAGTAAAAGGCACTTCAAGGCCGCTATATCCGATCTGCCAGGCCTGGAATTCCGCGAAGTCCTCGATCCCGAGGAGGAGGTCGCCACCATACTTACGGTTATCCTCCCGGACGCAAATGTGGCCGCCAAGATCGCCGCAGAGCTGGACAACAAGGTCGTAGCCGAAGCCGGCTGGCACGTCTACAACAACATGGAACACCTGCTCGAACAGCGCATGCCCACCCCGCTGTCCTGCTCGTTCGGTTGTCCCCACTACCTCGAAGCTGGCGGTTCGACGCAATACGCAAAAGGGATGTTGCCGCGCACCGACGACCTGCTGAACCGTTCGATCAATATCAGCATTGGCGTCTCCGACGCTGGGCTGGGCTCCGCCTTTGGCGTGACAATCAACGACGATCTGGACGTGGTGGCGGAGCGGGCCGACACCTTTCGCCGAGTCGCCTCCAGCTATCTCATCTGAC
Organism: Caldilineaceae bacterium; assembly: GCA_034428435.1. Lineage (GTDB taxonomy): Bacteria > Chloroflexota > Anaerolineae > Caldilineales > Caldilineaceae > Bin5. The sequence continues at coordinate 4,058 of DAOUHY010000417.1, forward strand.
TGCATATACACCGGGATGTGAGCCACCTGCGAAAATTCTGGCGATTCGGTTTTTTTTCTATTTGAAGTATATTAGATGTGCTCGTCCAATCGGCAACAGATCATTTGTTTTCAAGAGTGAATAAGAA
>DAOUHY010000418.1:0-2096 GCA_034428435.1 Caldilineaceae bacterium
ATGGGCGGAGGAGATGGGCATCGACGACAGGCTGAAAGAGGCGATCACCGCGGCTGCCGACTCTCCGCCGGAGAATTTCATGCGCTTCCAAGGGTGGGTATTGATCGCCTTCCGCAACGCCCTCTGGCAACTGCTTAACGCAGAAAGCGTTGAGGAGGGAATCATAGACACGGTCATGCAGGGGGGTGATACCGACACCAACGCGGCGATCTGCGGGGCGCTCCTTGGCGCTGTATATGGACGGGAAGCAATCCCCGAACGGTGGATCGAAACGATTCAGAATTGCCGACCGCGGGCAGGGACGCCGGGCGTGCGTAAGCCCAGGCCCGAAGTCTTCTGGCCCGCGGATGCGCTGGAGCTTGCCGAGAAGCTGGTTACTCAGACTGAGTGACTCTTGTCTGAATCGAGACCTTAGGAAAAAGAGGCTGGGCAGTTATGATAGACGCGATGAGCCGAGCGGCGTTGTGGTCACCTTCCCTGGAAGAATTGAAGCAAGTCATTCGGGAAGGATTGCAGGCCAATTACGCCAATGTCGATGTTGAAGTGGTCGATTGTCCCGACCTGCGTGCGCTCGGATGCGCCAGCCCCGGCTTGAGCGGGTCCACTGTTCTGTTGGAAGTGGGCGGCGAACCGTACGCCCACAATCCCAGATACCGGCACGTCACTTTCGACATGGCAGAGATGGCGAGCGACTGCGGCCAGGCCGAAGGCAGCATCTTTGGCGCGGGCATGGCCTTTCCGGGCGTGTTGGACGGACACTGCGGCGAGGTGATCGCAACGCTGCAGGCGGGTGGCGTCAACAGGTCCAAGGTCGCCCGCGTTGGGCTACAGCAAGAGTGCATTGTTGAGCCCTATGCGTCGACGCGCCACAGCGGACTGTCCAATCTCTTCCTGTCGGATGGCCGGCCGGGCCCTGTGCTCAAGGTCAGCGTGGAAAGGCGGACCGGCAACGAACGCTCTTTCACGCAGGCGTTGCGCAAGAGTCTGCAAGCCCATCCTGATACTGGCGGCGAGGGCGCGCCTCCCGGAGCACGGCAGGTGGGGATGGGCGGCGTCTTTGTCATCGAGGCCGGTCAGATACGCTCGCACGTCATGCCGGATTACGAGTGCATCGCCCACCGGTACTACGACACTGAAGCCGAGGAAGTCGTCGCCGATTTTCTTCAGTTCTACGAGCACATGGGGCCCGACCTGTTATGCTTCACCGTATTCTGGACCGGGGACCCCACCGGCGGGCGCCTGCACTTGCGGGATTCGGGGGAACACACTCACTTTTTCCACATGGATAACCTGAATCAGGCCGGCCACTATCATTATGATGTCAGCCCCGAAACCATCCGGTATACCGGATACTTCAACGTCGCGGCTGAACTGGTACGCATCGGCGACATTTATGCAGAACTCGAACGGCAGTCAAATCACACCGACGAGGAGCAGAGATGAAGATCACAGAGGTACGCGCGACGGGTCTGCGCGGCGCGACGCCGGAGGGCGGCTGGAGCGAGGAGCTGAAGGAGGAAGACTGCGTCCACACGCTTGTTTTTGTCGAAACGGATGAAGGCGTCACCGGTTACGGTTCCGTCTTCACCAACGACGGGCTTGTGCTGGCCGCGTTGGAGGTGCTGCGCCCGCTCCTTATCGGCCAGTCCGCGATCGAGCCGGAAAGGGTGAGTGAGTGGCTGCACCAGAACACGTTTTGGATGGGACGCGGCGGCACCATCACGCACGCGATCAGCGGAATTGACATCGCGATGTGGGACATTCTGGGCAAGGTCACGGGACAGCCGGTCGGCCGCCTGCTCGGCGGGCGTTACCGGGAAAGGGTCCGGCCCTATGCCTCTCTGCTGATGGACCAGCCGGCCCCGCTGCGCGACGAACTGCAGATGTGGAAGGAGCAGGGGTTCCGCGCCTTCAAGATGGGCTGGGGTCCCTTCGGCCGCGTCAGCGACGAGCTGGATGAGGAGATCGTGGCCACCGCCCGCGAGGTTGTGGGGGACGACAACCAGTTGATGGTGGACGCCGGCGGCAGCGACGCCCACTGGCAGGGCCGTTATACGTGGGCGCTGCGTTGTGCAGGGATGCTGGCCGACTACGGC
>DAOUHY010000419.1:0-5627 GCA_034428435.1 Caldilineaceae bacterium
CCCACGTACGCGCGCTACGGTCCCCATCCACGCGCACCGTCCCCGTAGGGGCAGGCCTTGTGCCTGCCCACGTACGCGCGACACCGTCCCCATTCACGCGCACCGTCCCCGTAGGGGCAGGCCTTGTGCCTGCCCACGTACGCGCGACACCGTCCCCATCCACGCGCACTATCTCCCCGTAGGGGCAGGCCTTGTGCCTGCCCTACGCCTTCCTCAAAGCACGCAGAAAATCCCAGCCTCCCCTGCCATAAATCTCCCCTTGCCAAACTGTCATCACCCCAAAACTGGGCCACACACCGAAATTCCAGGCCAATTGCATAGAAATCAGTGATATAATGGGACAGCGCCGAAATGCGAAAAGACATTGCTGAAAAAATATAACCTCAAGCCAGACTCCCGCTGGCAGGGAATCCGAACGCGAAGAAGAGCCCGTGCAAGACTGTAAACACCCGACATCATGTCTGCATCTAAACTGTAAAAGACAGCGGGGCAACGTGCTCGAAGTCAAGCGCAAAGACCAAAACAAGGAAAACTGCCCGCTCTGACCCGACTTAACCCGACCCTAACCATCCGGACACGACGCCCTGCCCCGCACCGCCAGCTGACCGGCATGAGTCTGAAGAAATTGAGACTCGTTGAGAGGTTGCCGGAACCGGGAACTGACTCCGGAATCGGAAAAACTGATGCAAAAACGTAACGACAACAAGAGCCAGAAAAAAAATTCACCCGCTTTTACCCGACTTTTCCGCCATTTCCGCTATTTCCGCCATGTTCCCGCCAAAACACGCCCCGCCATGTAAGGGTTCGTACAACTCTCGCAGACCCTGGAATGAGACCCACGGCGCCAGCCAGGCCCTTATCACAGCCCATCACCCAAATCACGTAAATCACAGTTCGGACAACCCGCATACACTCGTAAACTCTCGTAAACGCTCATAAACTCTCGCCCAACACACACACGAGAAAGCCGGTGACCCACCGTCAAGACAAACGGTCCACGATGAGTGAAATGCGCGCATCAGGACCAAAGGCTTTCATGCGCAGCACAACTTGACCATTATGCGCCGCATAGCTCTCAACCACTTACGCAGACAGAAGAGCGCCCAAACCGGCATCTCTGCCAGGCGTTACCGCACCGGTTGCAAAACTGACCATCTCTGCAAAGTTCAATCCCGATGAGATGCGTTTGCCCTGCCCGTTATTCCCTCACGGTTGCCAAGCGAAGATGACTACTGTAAACTGAAAGTTCATAGTGGAAGGAAGAAAGATGCGGCTGCAGGACAAAGTCGCCATTATTACCGGAGCCGGCCGCGGGCTCGGCCGTGCGATCGCTGGACAATTTGTTGAAGAGGGGGCGGCTGTAATCATCGCCGAGCAGGACGCGGAAGCCGGACCGCGTGTCCAAGCCGAGTTGCAAAGTGCCGGCGCTACGGCCATCTTTGTCAAAACCGACGTCTCCAGCCGCTCCGACGTACAACGATTGGTTGAACAGACGGTGCGGCGTTTCGGCCGTATCGACATCCTGGTCAACAATGCCGCCGTCCTCGGCGAAAACGGCCATTTCCTCGAAATCTCCCAGTCAGTCTGGGATCACGTGGTCAGCGTCAATCAGACTGCCGTCTTTATCTGTTCACAACTGGTGGGCCGTGTCATGGCAAAGGCCGGCAGCGGAAATATCATCAACATCTCCTCCATTAACGGCACCGTCCCTCTGCCCCGCTGCGCAGCCTATGTTTCTGCCAAGAGCGCGGTCGAGTCTCTGACCCGCATTGCTGCCACCGACTTGGCTCCGTACAATATCCGCGTCAACACCATCGCCCCCGGTCCCATCGAGAACCGCCCGCCGCACCTGACTTCACCGCGCCCGACCGAAGATACCCTGCTTGGCCGCAACGGCCTGCCGCACGAAATCGCGGCCGCAGCCGTCTTTTTGGCGTCGGAAGAGTCCAGTTTCATCACCGGGGAGCGCATAACCGTCGATGGCGGCATGTTGGTCAACGGCTATCGACTCTACGACGTCGAGCGCCCTGCATAGCGCATTCTGCCTGCGCTACGTCACAAGAAAGCACAGAGTCTTGGCAGAGAAAGTCGGAAAGACGAGGAGAAACGAGAGCAATTGCGTAGCGATAATCCGAGTTGTCTGTCTGTGAAATTGCGCCGCCTGATAACTTCCCTGCTCATTCCACTCGCCCTCCTGTCCGCCTGCTTCGGCCCGGACCTGCCCGGCGCGCCCCAAATGCCCAAGCTGCCCTCGCCCCGTTCGCTGCCCGGCGTCGACGAGCTCCTCGACCAGCTTCCCGGCTTCGACCTCGATCTCCTCAAAGAACTCGAACTCCCTGACCTCAGCGATATCGCCGACCTGCCGCAGATGGTCGACCTCCCGACCGTCGACCTCGCAGAAAACGCCATCGCCTTCACCGGTCCGACCGAAATGCGCATCGAAATCGGCGAATTCATCCGCGGCACCGACATTCAGCTGACCGCCATCGCTGAAGGCCGCGCCCAATTCCTCTTCTCCGGCCTGCGCGCAGAGCGTATCGCAGGCGACTCTCTTGACTTCGACGGCCCCTGGCCGAACATCGGAGGCGTCGACTACCTGCTGCGACTGCGCGTCTATCGAGTGACCGAAGAGTACGTTCGCGCCGCCGGCGTCCAACGCCTGCTTATCGAGGGCATCCAACCCATACATCAACCCGCCATGGTCCTGCAGGAGAATCCCCTCAAGATGACCTATACAGGCTCTGTCGCCGCGGGGGATCTCCTGAAAGGAACAACGTTCGGCTACGGCGGACAGACAGATCAGGGCGCCGTAATCAGTGGAATCCCTGCAGGCGACTTCCCCTTTCGCAAGACCGGTGATAGTCTGCGATGGCAGGGCATGCTGCGGCCCGACCTGCCTGCACAGTTCGACATGCGCATCGTTCACTACGCGGAGAGTTCAGTCCAAATGGCAGGGATCGTCTCTCTGCAACTTCCTGATTAGTTCCTCTTGGAACGCCATCAAGCGGCTGGTCGGCGGATATCACATAAAAGGACTTCTTCTGAACGGAATTATACGCCCTGGGGCGAAGCGATGAAGCAGAGAAGGAAAGGCCGGTACCGAAAGAAAGTGTGGCAGTGTTCTGGAGCAAGAAGCGATGGTTGAGGCCATAAGCAACACGGGTACGCTGAGTGTGATCCGGAGGTTCAGACCACACGCCGACCTCCAGGGAATTCGCGCCGACTATTACAACCTTACCGACCTCCAGGGCCAGCCCTTGGCCGGACTCCTTGTGCTGATGGACCGCCGCGGACGGCCCGTGCGCGGCGAAATCCATATGAACAACAACACCGCTGACGCCCTATACGAGATTGCCCTGCGCCAGAGCCTCCGCCTCATCGAAGACCGCTACAAAAGTGACCGTCCCGTTCGTCTCTACCCTCTGCGGATGCAACTGAATAGTGACCCCCTCTCGGTTCAGCCCCGCGGCAGCGCCCCAGCTCCCGGCATCGCACCGCCGCCCGCGTCGAGCAACCCCCTGCTTCTCGTCGGCGCCGTGCTCCTCGTTATCTCCGCACTCTTCAGCGGCTGGTTCATGAACGAATGGCTCACTGGCGACCTCACCCAGACCGCATCGCAAACCACGCTTTCCGCCGGGTCCTCCTCGGCCGCCGCCGGACAGAATGTCCTCATCGTCGAAACCAACGGTCTCCCTCCCAGTCGCAACGCAATCCCTATGAACGTCGGCGACCGTATCCGCCTCCTGCCCGAGTACAAGATCTCATTGCGCACCGAAGCCGGCGCGCAGGCCGGCGCCATCGTTACCCACCTGCAGGACGCCGATCCCATGACAATTCTCAACGGCCCCATCTGGCTCGAAGGCAACACCGATACCATCGTCTGGTGGTATGTGCGCGTGGACAGCGGCGCCGAAGGCTGGGTACCTGCCAATACAAGTGAACTTACTCTGTTGGAACCTCTCGCCCAATAGGCACCACAACTCTGGTAACCCCTAATATGTCCGAAAATGAACGAACGCATCCCAACGTGATCGTAGTCGTTGCCGATACCTTGCGCACAGCCTTTCTCGGCTGCTACGGCAACGACTGGATCCGCACGCCCTCTATCGATCGCTTCGCCCGGCAGAGCGTCCGCTTTACTCGCGCCCATCCCGAATGTCTCCCCACCATCCCCACCCGGCGCACGCTGCACAGCGGCCGCCGCGCCTTCCCCTTCAACGACTACCGACCGGTCCCGTGGGACAACGTCTACCTGCCCGGCTGGCAACCGATGAACGCCGAAGAAAGTACGATCGCCGAAACGTTGCAGCAGTCCGGCTACCACACTGGCTTTGTCGCTGACGTACCCCACTACTTCGTTCCCGGCATGAACTTTACCCGTGGCTTCCAGCAGTGGGAGTTCGTTCGCGGCCAGGCCGAGGACCGCTGGCACGCTGTCGCCGACGCTGACCCGGTACTCTTTGACCGCTACCGCGCCGGCGCCGCCGACCGGATAGCCGCCCATCTGGTCAATGTGCGGCCCCAGCTTCCGGAAGAAGACTGGCCCACCGCCCGCACCTTCCAATGGGCCATCGACTTTCTGCGCGATAACCACCCGCCCCGCCGCAACCAGGACACCTCACCCTTCTATCTCTACGTCGACAGCTTCACCCCGCATGAAACCTGGGAAGCCCCCCTCCACTACTATGACCTCTACGGCACTCGCGCCCAGCGCGAACCGATCTGCCTGACCGCCGCCTACGGACCCTTCGCCGATCAGTACGATGATCGCATCCCCAGCATCCGCGCCAACTACGCCGGACTCGTCACCATGGTCGATACCTGGTTCGGCCGCCTCCTCGATACCGTCGACCAGCTGGAGCTGCGGAACAACACCCTGATCTTCTTCTTCAGCGATCACGGCACCAACTTCGGCGAAAACCCGGACGGGATAATGGGAAAGCCCGCCGACTACATGTACCCCGGCACCATGAACATCCCTCTGCTCATGCGCCATCCCGGCGGCCTGGGTGCAGGCAAGGTACGAGATGAAATGGTCTACACCCTGGACGTGCCCGCCACGATTCTCGCGGCCACCCGCCAGCAGTCAGCCAACCCCGTTGAAGGCCAGAGCCTGCTGCCCCTGCTCGAAGATGGTGGCGAATTCGCCCGCCGCGACTATCTGACCTGCCGCTATGGCAACGCCGTCTGGTACCGCGATGACCGCAACTGGTTCTTCGACGCCGTAGACTGGCAATCGCAGTCCAACGGGCGGCAGCCAATCACGCGCCTGTTCGATCTCGAGTCCGATCCCGACTGCCGCGTGAACATCGCCGCCCACAGCCCGGAGCGTGTCGCACTGGCCCGCCAGCGAATCCTCACCGACGCCGGCGGTCATCTCAACTACTATGAGCGTCACGATTCCACCGACGCTCTCGGGCGTCCGCAGTTTTCCAGCAGGTAGCTTTCGAACTGACCTTGGCCGGTGTACGACGGCTGTACCGCCTACCCGGCCGCATCCAACTGGAGTCATTTACATGCCCAAGGTCGCTGCCGATCGACTCGAACGGATCGCACGACGGCTCATGCATGCCGCCGGCGCCTCCTCCGCAGAAGCCGCCACCATCTCGCGCCACCTGATTGCCGCC
>DAOUHY010000420.1:0-20527 GCA_034428435.1 Caldilineaceae bacterium
TGATTCCCAACCGCATTAGTCCCGGTGCATATTCGCGCATGACAAACTCAAAATAGGGTTGTTCATGTCCCATTTTGATGTCCCACTGCATCAACAAACGTACCATATGCACTCTGGCTGTGCCCAACAGAAGTGCGAATCCTCTACGTGTAGTCACCCCCTTCGACAAAGGGATGCATCTTTTTATGCGCATTACATCATATCAAGAGTGTCCTAAGATCGCAACTTTTCTTTGTCGGTTTTTCCTCTGTATCTTTTGTTGTGGAGTCTTCCTGTCTGGCGGCCGCGATCTCCTGTTTGCCGCGCCTTCAACTGCGAACCGCCTCCCTGAACGAAGACGCCAATCGGAATATGCCGTTGCATCACACCTCCTCCTCCAACCTGCCCTTGAGACATCTCCGGTTCTGCTTACCCATACGCTGGACGTTCGTGTCGCAACCGCTGACGGCCGTTCGCTGACACTGCAAATCGAAGCCTCCTACCGCCTGCATAACGAGGAAGACGAGGCGATTACCGCCACTCTGCTCGTCGCGCAACCTGCAGACGCCGCTGCCGCCGGGCGTCCCCTGCCCCGCAACATCGCTGTGGCCCTTGATGGACAGCCGCTCGCCCTCCAATCCGCAGGTCAGACGGTAGGGCAGAGCGTCCAGGCAGAGTTTGAAGCTGATGCCCGGCGGCGTCTCACCCTGCGCTACGATCTGCCCCTCACCGCTACACAAACCTTCGACTTCCACTACCCAATTTCTGAGCTGCTCACCTGGCCCAGCGATATCAGCGGTTGGCGCGTAACGATCGATTTTGCCAATATGGACCAGTGGCTGGCCCCCTCGGACAGCTGGCTGCAGATATCCCCGCGCGGCTGGAAAATGCGCGCCAGCCAGTTAGAATGGCTGCGTGAGGAGCGACCGCCCACCACAGACGTCCACTTTCAGGCGCTACATCCACAGTGGATCCGGGAGATCCGTGCCGCCCAGAACGCAATACGAGCCCAAAACGATCTGGAATCAATGCAACGGCTGGGCGACCTGTACGCACAACTGCACCAGGCCCCCGCTCTCCGCACCGCGTCGCGCGACCGCTTCTATGAACAGGCCCTGGCCGCCTACACGCAAGCGCTCCAGTTGGGCGAGGAACGTATCCGGCCGGATACTGTTCTCGCCGCGGTGCGTTACCGGCTGGCAGCGCTCTATCGCAGGCGTGCAATTGCCGAAAATGGCTCCGTTGATAGCGTCTACGTCGCGCTCATGGTGGCGGAGGCGGAGAAAGCTCTCCCAGCGACGCCGCAAGGGCCCACCCGACTGGAACTGCAAAGCTGGGTTGCCCAAGGCCTGCAGCATCAGTTGCGTGCCGCCCGTTTGCAGGAAAACTGGCCCCAGGCCCTGCTGTTAACCGACAGGTTGGCTCGCCTGCCCGCTGATGTCGTCGATCCGGCCACCCTGGAAGACGAACGACGGGCGCTGCTCTTGCACGAAGTTTTGCAACAGTTGCAGGAAGGCAATGAAGAGGCTGCGGTGTCGTTGGTCGGTGAAGAGGTACTGACCGGAGAGGCCCTGCCCCCGCCAGAGTATCAGACGCTTTTTGCCAATTGGCAGATTACGGTTACAGTGTCCCAGAATGACATGTCCATCAGTGCCCTGGCGCGCCCCATCTTTCAGAGGCGGGTCGACGGCGAGAGTGCTTTGAACAACCTGTTGAACTCCTGGTCAACTTCCGGGGCCGCAAATGCGGCATTGACAGAGGAAGCAGACGCGTTTCTCATCCAGCTGGACCATCTCGACGCCGGTAAACGTCGGCTTCTGGCCCAGAACACGCCCCAACTGACTGACTGGGCGCTGTTGCGCAACGTCCTTCTGACGACCGAGCAGGAGACTCAGCAGGAAACCCAACTGCTGTGGCAACGGACCACACAGGCGATCGATGTGGACTTCCGGCCAGTCGGAGACCTGTGGCACAGTATGGCAGCCTCACTGGAAAGAGAGGCTGCCGCAGCTGAAGACGCATCTGCAGCAACTACCGCGTCGAGTCGCGCCGAAGCCGCCGCTCAGGAGATCCGTCAGACTTTGCGAGCGGCGCAGCACCGGCTGGAAGCGGGCCGCTGGCGGCGGTTGGTCTCCGACAGCACTGTGCAGGTCGAAATAGGCGAACGGCCCGAAGACGCCTCACCGCAGCGGGTCTGGCTGTTGGGCCTGACAGATCCGCCGCAGCGCCTCACGAACCATTTTGAGAGCATTAGCGTAGTGCGGCTGTGGCTTGCCATCGCCCTGGCCGTCGTCCTCAGTTCTCTGTTTGCAGGTCTGCTGTGGCTGCTGCTTTAATGTCCGAACCGTGATTGATCCTCTTGCCGGTCTGACAGGTTCCGATGCGCCGCCGCTCTGTCGCAAGAGTTTGGTAGCCCATCGTCTGCCTGGCAACCTGAAAATCTGACTATGCGAGACCAAAGTAGGGATCCACTTCGCGCAACCGAACCAGAAACCGCCGGTACGGCCGCCGACACCGGTGAATCAGAGTTCGTCCCCGCCGCCTCGGAGGAGGCAGCCGCTTCTCTGGTGGACGCCCATGTGGAATCTGACGAGCAGTCCCAATCCCCCTTAGCCTATTTCCGTGAGGGACGGTTGGTCACACTGCTGTTGCTCGGATTCATCTATGTCATCCTGGCGCTCTCGCTCAGCAATGCCGGCTGGACCAGCGCCATGAGCATGAGCATGTTGGTTGCTGTCGTTCTGGGCGCGCTGACCATGGGCGCCCTGATCTCCTTCAGCCGCTTTGATAGCTTCTTCATGCTTTCCCACAGCTTTGCCACCGGTTTGGCGTGGGTGTTCTTCCTGATGACCTTTCTCGTGGAGGACGAACAGCGTGTCCAGGCCTTCATTGAGAGGGGCATCCCCGTCCTGCAAGCTCGCGCCTACTTCCTTCTTGAGCGCTGGCTGGAATGGATCGAAGCTGCCATTAACCGGCAGGCCAGCAACGACAACGTCGTCTTCATCTTTGAAATCGGCTTTCTCGTCTGGTGGCTCACCTACCTGGGTGTCTGGTCGGTCTTTCGGCACGGCCACGTTTGGCGGGGCGTTCTTATGGCGGGCATCGCGCTCCTGGTCAATACCCACTACGCGCCCCTGTCGGTGATGGGGTTCCTCGTTGCCTACTGCATTGTCGCACTGCTGCTCCTGGCCTGGACCACACTTGTCGACCACCGCCAGCGCTGGCGCTCCCAGAGCATCTATTTCAGCGAAGATATCAACTTCGATTTCATGCGCTCCGGCTTTATGTACACCATGGCCGTGATCGCCCTCGCCTTTATCGCGCCAAACATGGGGCGCAGTCTCCCCTTCCACGACCTGCTGCAGCCCGTCAATATGCGCTGGGAGGCGGCAATGCAGGAGTGGAACCGCCTCTACCAGGGTTTGAATCGACAGACCCGGCCGGTCCAGACAGGTTTTGGCCGCACCTTGACCTTGGGCGGTGAACGTACCGTAAGCGACCGCCTGATCATGGAGGTGGAGGCGCCAACCGGGCGCTACTGGCGCGCCGTCGCTTTCGACCGCTTCACCGGCCGGCAGTGGATCAACACCGCCGAGGGCGAGAATACATACCGGTCGAATCAGCCCATCCCGGCGAGGGAGTGGACTGCCCGCTCGCCGGTCACTCAGACCGTCACGATTCGAACTCCCACTGGAAACATTCTCCTGGCCATGCCGGACGTAGTGCAGGCAAGCATTCCGTTGGCCGCGCTTCAACAGCCGCTTGACTACGTTGACCCGGCCGATTCGGCCTCAAGCGGTCGAAGGGACAGCGAACTTACGTGGGCGCGCTCCAGGATAACGCTGGAGGCGGGCGAAAGCTACCGGGTCATCAGCAGCCAGACTAATGTAACCATACGCGAGCTGCGTGAAGCCGGACTTGTCGAATATCCGACACAGGATCTTACCCGCTACCTTCAACTTCCCATCACTTTCTCACCGCGGGTAGCAGAGTTGGCTGAGCAGGTTATGGCCGGCGAGTCCACAACCTACGACAAAGTCAAAGCCCTGGAGCGATTCCTGCGTACCTTTGCCTACGACGAAGGGATCAAGGCTCCAGCCCCAGATCAGGACCCGCTTGAGTATTTCCTCTTCGACATCCAGAGCGGTTACTGCGATTACTACGCTTCGGCCATGGCGGCCATGCTGCGCAGCCAGGGGATTCCCGCACGCGCGGCCAGCGGCTACGCCGAGGGAACTTACGACCCGGAGATCGGCACCTATCTGGTTACGGAACGGGACGCGCATACTTGGGTCGAAGTCTACTTTCCACAATATGGCTGGATCGAGTTCGAGCCCACCGCCGGCGAGAGTATTCTCGATCGCCCCTCCGGCGTAGAACTCCAGGACAGCGGCATGATCCCGGGTATGGATGAGATCATGCCCGAGGACGAGGACTTTCTGTTTGACGACGCGTTTGATTTTGAAGAGGAGTTCCCCCAGGACATTGCCGGGCCCGTCACCGGCATCGGCGGACTCCCAACTCGAACACCCGTTGTCACAACCAGCTTCATCCTCATCGTTCTGACACTGATCGCAGGTGTTTGGCTTCTGCGGCGGCGCATGTATCAGGGTCCCAAGACCTTCATGCAGGAGCCGCAGATCTACTACGAACGGTTGCTGAATTGGACTGCGCGGCTGAAAATGCCCCTGCGCTCGCGGCAGACGCAGGATCCACCGAGTTCGCAGGACGGCCCATCCTTGCGACTGGTCTCAGGCGAAGTAGCTCGACAAGTGCCCGTCGAGCAGGCGATGACACCCTATGAACGAGAGGCGGTGCTGGCAGAAGGTCTTCCCCAGGGCATCCCGTTCATCCGGCGCATCATTGAAATCTACGTTCAATTCCGCTACGCGCCGCGCTCGGAGCATTTCGAGGACGACGTCCGCTACGAGCTGAAGAACAACTGGCGTCGACTTCGTCCTGTCCTGTTGAAGGTCTGGTTGCAGCAGAGGTTCAGCTGGCGCACCTCTGCCGGGGGCAATTAGAGGGATTGTCGGAAAGCGTCATGCACAATTGCCGGCAACCGCTAACTGCGATTAATCGGGGCGGGCCGCTCCCGTCGGGCGCAGAAGCACCACCTGTGTCTCTTCCGGCAGGCCGCTCTTCGTCATCTTGAGGGTATCCGTTACTTCCGGGTCGCTGATGCCCAACTCCTTGAGAAAGCGATCGACAGGTTCAAGCGATTCCGACTGCTCGCTGCGTATACCTTCGTCGCTGTATTGCATCGGCACAACGATGCGCGGGTCCAGCTGGCTGATCACTTCGGCGATGCGGGAAACGTCCGGTATGTGCGGTCCGCTAACCGGCGCCAGCAGTACGTCGATTTCACCCAACTCCTCCCCGCCGGCGCTGGCCGGAACCTGCCCCAGTTCTCCCAGATGGCCGACCGTGAGGCCGGCGAAATCCAGGAAAAAAGCAACGTTGCGTGTGCCGTTCTGAGAGGTTGGCAGGCCGGTCACGAGTACCTGTTTGACTTCGTAGTCACCGGGCCCTCGCAGGATCTTCGGCTCGCCGCTGACGCCGTCTGTGCCTTTAGCGAGGGCCGACGAACTGCTGCTGATAGTCACAATGTCGGCTCGCATCCTGGGCAGCTGAATGCCCGTCGCCTTCCTGTTCAAGGGATCACAGATTGCGGTTACACCGCGTTCTCGCAGACGAAAGCAGGAGAAACCGTACCAATTGATATCCACAGTCTTGTCCTTTCAAAAATGCCGGCAGATTCTAGCGCGCCGCAATAGTCCGCCCTCATTGCAAGGCGGCGGTCCACAGTCTTGAAACGGACCCGCAACCCATAGCGATATTACAACACGAGTTTTGGCCATCGCAAAAGCCCGGCGGATCTTCACCGACTGCATTCAGACCTGCAGGCGAACCTCCGGCGCCCCCGATGTCTCTCCCAGCCCGGTACGGTTCTGCTTTGCGCAATGCCTGCCCAGGCACTATCATACCGTTCCTACGCAAACGGCTTTCTGGGGCCGCTCACCATGCCGCCGAAAGAGCCGGAGATCCATACGAAAACGAATAGGTCTGACAAGCCGGAGAAACGCTTTATGAACGAACAAACGGTGCGCCAGGTGGTCACGGCCCGCTTCTATGAGTCGCTTGCCCAAAGTGGCGTCGAAGTCACCGCCATCCCTCAACCCCAATTGCAGGCCATCGTAAACGCGTTGGCTGACGGCGTCTTTGCGGCCCTCGATGCCATGGAAACCGAAGCCGATCAGCCCTTCGTCGCCAGCGTAACCCGCTCAGACAGCGCCGTCGACACGCACGCGGCGGATACCTCCCCTCCCGTCGCCACCCCCCTCGAATCCGAGGATCTGCTCTGGTCCGGCCGGCCCTACCTGTCAATCGGCGTCCGCTATGAACTCACCACCCAGCGCGTTCGCCTCATCCGCGGGCTGCTGGGACGCAGTTACCACGAGATCGAACTGGTGCGCGTGCGCGATACCTCGGTGACGCAGCACCTCGGCGAGCGGGCACTGAACGTGGGCGATGTCACGATCACCAGCACCGACCAAAGCCATCCCCAATTCACGCTCCACAACGTCAAGAATCCAATGGAGGTGCGCGAAATGATCCGCAAGGCCACCAATCAGGAAAAGCAGCGGCACGGCCTCCATTACCGCGAGGAGTTGTAACGGTGGCCCTCTCACAAGCAAACGAGCAAACGCAACCCCAGGAGGAGTCGCCGGTCGCCAAAACGCCTCTCTTCGATCTGGCCCGCCAGGCCGGCGAACTGGCGCTGACCATGCAGCAGGACGGCCTGCGTTCTATCCATGCCAAGTCAACCCCCAATGACCTGGTCACTGAGGCCGATCTCGCCTGCGAGACCCTGATTCGCGACCAGCTGGCCTCCCTGACGCCCGACTTCGGATTCTGGGGCGAAGAAAGCGATGAGCGGCCCCACGACGAGTACTACTGGCTGGTGGACCCGATCGACGGTACCATCAACTTCGCCGTCGGTCTGCCCTGGTTCGGTATCAACATCGCTCTCATCCATCGTAAAACGACCATATTCGGCCTCTCGCTCATCCTGCCGCAGTTCGATCTCTTCTGGGCGCAGGCCGGTCAGGGTGCATATCTGCGGCGATCCAGCGGCGAGCAGCAGCGCCTGCGGGTCAGCCCAGCATCCACACTGGCCGACGCGCTGCTGACCACCGGCTTTCCCTATCACCGCGCCGAAAACGAGGACAACAACGCAGCCGAATTCGCACGCATCATGCCGATCTGCCGCGGCGTGCGCCGCATGGGCGCCTCCTCCGCCGACCTGGCCTATGTGGCCTCTGGCGCATTCTCAGCCTACTGGGAAGGATGGATCAAGCCCTGGGATGTCGCCGCCGGCGTCCTCCTTGTACAGGAAGCGGGCGGTCTCATCACCAACTACGAAGGCGAGACCTACGGTCTGGAAGACCATTGCATCATCGCCAGCAACGGCCAACCGGGCGTTCACGAGCCGTTGTTGCGCGCCATACAAAAGGCCCGATCTGAGAAGTTCGACCAGGACCGTCGGAAAGGCTAGGACAGATGGACAAGAAATCAGTACAAGAGCAGTTCGGCGCCCATGCCCGCACCTATATCACTAGCCGGCCCCACGCCAAGGGCGCCAGCCTGCAACGGCTTGTTGAGTTGGTCGAACCGCAGCCGGACTGGCAGGCGCTGGACATCGCCACCGCCGCCGGTCACACCGCCTTCGCCTTCGCCCCCCACGTCGCCCACGTGCACGCCACCGACATCACACCGGAAATGCTGACCGTCGCCCGCGAGCAGGTTGCAGAGCGCGGCGTCGACAACGTGACCGTCGAGCACGCCGACGCCGAAAACCTGCCTTATGCAGACGGCCGCTTCGATCTGCTCACCTGCCGCATTGCCCCCCATCACTTCCCCAACGTCGACGCATTCCTGCGCGAATCTGTGCGCGTGCTGCGGCCCGGCGGCATTCTCTCGGTCGTGGACAACGTCGTGCCGGAAGGCGTAGCCGGCGATTATGTCAACGCCTTCGAAAAACTGCGCGATCCCAGCCACGGACGCTGCCTCAGTGTGGAGGAGTGGCTGGAGAGTTACACGCAGGTCGGCCTCGAACTGACCCAGAATGAGATCCTCGAAAAACAGATGGTCTTCGAAGAATGGGCCGCGCGCCACGACCCCGCGATGCAGTCCTACCTGCGAGCGCTGCTATGGCACGGCCCGCCGCAGACGCACGAATTTCTCCATCCCCGTAGCGAAAACGGTAAGACGCTCTTTCGCCTGCGCGAAGGGCTATTCATCGGGCGAAAACATCACTAGACCGCGGCAACCCTTCAAACGCCCTTTCTTTGCCCATTCCCCTGATATGCAGTAGGCTTACAGGAACCAATCAGGCAATCATGGCTGTCCGTGTCGTTGGGCCGCAGGCACTCCCGCTTCGCGTACAACCTCAATGTTGAAGTAAACTCCCGATCCGAAGGAAACTACATGACGAAAATACGCTTTGGCACCGATGGCTGGCGCGGACGCATGGCCGAAGACTACACCTTTGCCAATGTGCGCCGCTGTGCCCAAGGCTTTGCCAACTGGCTCGTGGACGAGGGCTATGCTTCCCAAACCGTCGTTGTCGGCCACGACCAGCGCTTTCAGGGTGAACACTTCGCCGCCGCGGTGGCCGAGGTATTGGCCGCCAACGGCCTGCAGGTCCTGCTGATCGACGGTGCCGCGCCGACACCGGTGATCAGCTTCGCTGCCGTCAATAGCAACGCCGCTGGCGCCGTAAACATCACCGCCAGCCACAATCCGCCCGAGGACAACGGCTTCAAAGTGCGCGACGCCAGCGGCGGCGCGGTGCCGCCCGATGGACTGGCCGCCATCGAAGCCCGCATTCCCAGCTCGGACGGGGTAAAGAGCATCTCTCTCGACGCCGCCCTCGCCACCGGCAAAGTGCGGCGTCATCAGCCGCAGGCCGCCTATCTGGCCCACCTGTCCAGCCTGATTGATGTCACGCGCATCCGTGACGCCGGCCTTAAAATCGTTGTCGACGGCATGTGGGGCAACGGCGCCGGCTGGCTGACAGAAATCCTTGGCGGCGGCGAAACCGAAGTCATTGAAATCCACGCGCACCGCAACCCGATCTTTCCTGAAATGGACCGCCCTGAGCCGATCCCCCCCAATGTCGACGCCGGCCTGGCCGTCGCCCGCTCCGTGGAGGCCGACTGCATCTGTATCCTCGACGGTGACGCCGACCGCTGCGGCTTCGGCGACGAGAACGGCCAGTTCGTCGACCAGCTGCGCGTCTACGGGCTGCTCGCCTACTATCTGCTCGAGGTGCGCGGCGAACGCGGTCCGATTGTCAAAACCCTCAGCACCACCTCGATGCTGGATAAGCTGTGCGCGGCCTACGACGTGCCCGTTGTGGAGACGGGCGTCGGCTTCAAATTCGTGGCGCCGGCGATGCAGGAACACGATGCCCTGATCGGCGGTGAGGAGAGCGGCGGCTACGCCTTCCGCGGCCATGTGCCCGAGCGCGACGGCATCCTCTCCAATCTCTGCCTGCTCGACCTGATGGTGCGTACAGGCAAGAAGCCGACCGAGCTGCTTCAGCTCCTCTTCGAGAAGGTCGGCGAGCACTTCTACGACCGGGTCGACATCCGCCTCACCGGCGCCGACATGAAGGCCGCAGCCCAGCAAAGACTCGATGATGTCGATATCAGCGGGCTGAAGCTGGGCGGCATCGCCATTACAGACCGCATCACCGTCGACGGCTACAAGTTCCCGATGGAAGATGGCGGCTGGCTCCTAGTGCGCTTTTCCGGCACCGAGCCCCTGATCCGCATCTACACCGAGACAACCCGCAAGGAGCAGGTGGCCGCGATCCTTGCCGATGGCCAAAAGCTGGTGGGGCTGTAGGCGAAAACCTGCGCAGATGACGGAGTTCAACCTCCAATCCCCCTTAATGACAATAAGTCAATCTGACCTCTAATAGGCTTTTATGCACTGATAATATGTGATAAAATTAACAAATAGCGTATGCCAGAAAAAGTCATGTTCGTCTGCCTTCAAAGGAACCGCAAAACCGGATGCGCTGCTATGTCGCCATTTGAGCGCACATGACCGTTCCGACGCTGGTTGACAGCCACTGCCATCTGGACCTGGAGCAGTTCGATGCGGACCGGGCCGCCGTGCTGGAGCGCGCACAAGCGCGCGGTGTGAGCATGATCGTCAACCCCGGTATCGATCTGCTCCACTGCCGCCAGGCCATCGATCTGGCTGACCGGCATCCGCAGGTGTACGCTGCCGTGGGAATCCACCCCAACAGCAGCGCCGATTTCAGCGAACTGACGCTGGACCAGTTGCGAGGGATGGTCGATCATCCCAAGGTTGTCGCTATCGGAGAAATCGGCCTGGACTACCATTGGGGGACCGTCTCCCGCCAGCAGCAGGCGCAGGCATTTCGAGCGCAGCTGGAACTGGCCGCCGAGCTGGGCCTGCCAGTCATCATCCATAACCGGGAGGCGTCGACCGACTTGGCGGGCATCCTCCAAGAGTGGGCTTCCAGCGCACAGACGCGCAATTCCCCACTGGCAGAGAATACCTTTTGGGGCGTACTGCACGCATTCTCCGGTGACGCAGAACTGGCGCAAGCGGCCAACCGTTGGAACTTCGCCATCGGCTTAGGCGGTCCGGTTACATTCAGGAACGCACGGGTATTGCACCAACTGGTGCCGCACCTGGATCTCGACCGCCTCATGCTCGAAACCGACGCTCCCTGGCTGACGCCGCATCCCTTTCGAGGGAAACGCAACGAACCCGCGTATGTGGCTCTGGTGGCCGGGAAGCTCGCCGAGCTCCTGGCTGTGCCCGTTGAGGAAATAGCGGCCCGCACGACCGCTGTCGCCCTCTCGATGTTTCAACCGCTGGCTGGTACCATCAGACCGGAGACAGCTGCGGTCGCTGCCGGCCGTCCGTCGTAATCCGCCGCTCTATGGCTTTGTGACATTTTTCGTATGGTTGATCAGGCCCAGATCGAACAACTCACCGATACGGAAGCGAGACCCTTGGCGCAGGATAGGCCGCAGATGAGGCCGCGCTCAAGCGCCCTCGACGCGATCGAAGAGATTCCGTACGGATATTTCCGTCGCATGCTATTGGCGCCGCAGGATGCGTCGACGCTGCTTGCGCCGGTGCGCGGGGGGCTTGCCCAGGTCGAAGAGAAGATGAAGAGCGTTGACGCCGACGTGTTCGCGCCCCTGGCCAACGCCTTTCTTGAACTGATCGGCCAGGGCGGGAAACGGTTACGACCTGCCCTGGCGCTGCTGGCCGCAGGGCTCCAGGACGCCCAACCAGAGCGCAACAACTCACACCCCCATGTGGACGGAACGCCGGCGAAAACGGGTGAGGACCGCCAACCGCAAACCCTCATCGCTCTGGCTGCAGCCGTGGAGATGCTGCACACCGCCACGCTCGTCCACGACGATGTCATCGACGGCGCGCTATTGCGTCGTGACGCACCCACGCTCAACGCCTCCTGGAGCGCGGGCGCCACGGTTCTCGCCGGCGACTATATGATCGCCCGCTCCGCCCAGTTCGCCGCCGAAACCGGCAACGTACGCGTCATCACCATCTTCAGTGATACCCTGCGCGTGATCGTAGACGGCGAAATGCGCCAGCTCTCCGACCGCAACGACTTTCGTCAGGACCGCCAGGCCTACTACCAGCGCATATATGCCAAGACGGCCAGTCTTTACAGCGCCGCGACCGAAGCAGCCGCCGTCCTGATCGGCTTGCCGCCGGACCGGGTCGAGGCGCTGAAATCCTTCGGTTACCAGTTCGGAATGGCCTTCCAGATCGTGGATGACATCCTCGACTTTGTCGGCACCGACGCTACCCTGGGCAAGCCCGTGGGAAGCGACCTGCGCCAGGGTACACTGACACTGCCATTCCTCTACTACCTGCACGAACTGCCCCAGCCGCAGAAGGTGGTGTCCCGCCTGCTCCAGGCCAGGGAGCACGCCGATGCCGGCAACCCCAGCATCCTGTCCACAACCGTGCAGGAGATCGTTCAGGCCGTGCGCGCCAGCGGCGCCATCGAAGCCTCCCGCCAGGAAGCCCTCGGCTTTCTCGATCACGCGGTTCACGACTTGGCTCCTTTCAATGACAACCTCTGCCTGCGGTCGCTTCTGGGCCTCTGCGCCTTTGTTGTGCAGCGCACCAGCTGAATCGGACCCACCAGCGGTCAGAGATCAGCGCATATCCCTGCGCTGTGCCCGACAACCGGCCTCCATCCATCGGCGAACGTGATGCTTCATCGACTTCGCGGCCGGGCAGGGCCTCAAAAAGGCGAGACCCTCCAGCAAACGGACAGAAGACCGCCGCCGACCGATCTGGTGATCGTGATCATCTCCTGGAACGTCTGGGACCATCTGCGCGCCTGCCTTACCTCGATCGAACAACAGAGCACGCCGATAGACGAAACACGCCCCGATAAAGCAGAGCGCAAGACCGCCTCCCGTTCCTCGACAGCAGTGCGCCGCTTCGGGCCGAACAACGAGGCCACCATCCAGGTCGTGGTGCTCGACAACGCCAGCGAAGACGCCACACCATCTCTCCTGCCAAGCCGCTTCCCCTGGGTGCAGACCGTCTTCAGCGACGAAAACCTGGGTTTCACCGGCGGCAACAACCGGGCGCTGGAAAAGATGGGGTTCGACCCCCAGCCACCGCAGGACGGAGAGGGAGAAACTCCCAATCGGACCGGCTCGGTGGGTCCGGCCACAGAACTGCGGACTTCGGACGGCAATCTGGCAACGGACTCTGCGTCGCGTCCCGCCGCCAAGGCCCGTTTCATCTACTTCCTCAACCCGGACACCGAACTCCTGCCCGGCAGCCTGTGGGCCCTCTACAACGGCATCAACGAAGACGAGACCATCGGCGCCATCGGGCCGCAGCTGCGCTACACCGACGGCGCACTGCAGAGCAGCCGCCGCCGTTTCCCCGGCCTCCTCACCGGCTTCTTCGAGAGTACCTGGCTGGAAAAGATGTGGCCCCGCAACCCGTGGACCCGCAGCTACCACCTCGCCGACTGGCCGGCCGACGCCCGCCAGGACGTGGACTGGCTGGTCGGCGCAGCCCTCCTGGTGCGGGGAGAGGTGCTGGCCGCTCTCGGCGGCTTTGATCCTCAGTTCTTCATGTACAGCGAAGAGACGGACCTCTGTCGCCGCATCAAGCGCGCCGGCTGGCGCGTCGTCTACGAGCCCGGCGCCATCGTCATTCACGCCGAGGGCCGTAGCAGCGGCCAGGTCAGCGCCAGGCGCCACATCTTCTTCAACCGCAGCAAAGTACGTTACATGCGCAAGTGGCACGGCCCCGTGTGGGCAGCCCTGCTGCGGCGTTTCCTGCTTCTCGAATTTCGCCTGCAGATCATAAGCGAATCCTTCAAAGCACTTCTGGGCCACAAGCGGGCCCTGCGCCGCGACCGCGTCGCCGCCTACCGCGACGTCCTGAAGAGCGGATTGGAATAGAAACCTTCCCCTCCTCCCCAATCTTTCTATCTCCTCGTTTCTTCGTGTAAGATGCTGCTGAATACGCTGCCGTTTCAGCCTGGCGGCGCGACATACCAGGAGAAACTTCTGTGGCCCGATTCCAGACCAAGCCGATCAGCGGCGCCCGCGACTTCCTGCCCCTTGACGTGCTGCGCCGCCAATACGTCATCGATGTGATCGAACGCGTCTACCAGAGCTACGGTTTCGAACCGCTCGACACACCGGTGATGGAACGCCTGGATACCCTGCTCGGCAAGTACGGCGAAGAGGGCGATCAGCTCATCTTCCGCGTCGCCAAACGCGGCGCCAAACTGCAACGAGCGCTCGCCGACGCCCCAACCCAAGACGAAATCGCCGACGCCGGTCTGCGCTACGACCTGACCGTGCCGCTCGCCCGCATCGTCGCCGAATACAGCAACCAGCTCCCCCGCTACTTCAAGCGCTACCATATCGCACCGGTCTACCGCGCCGACCGCCCCGCTAAGGGGCGCTTCCGCGAATTCTATCAGTGCGACCTGGACGTAGTCGGCTCCTCCAGCAAACTGGTCGAAGCCGAGGTCCTCAACGCCGGTGCCCAGGTCCTGCAGGAGCTCGGCTTCCATGGGCGCGATGCGGCCGGATTCCTGCTGCGCCTCAACCACCGCGGCGTCCTGCGCGGCCTGATGGAAATAACCGGCGTGCCCGCAAAACTGGAGTCGGACGCCTTGGTTGCCGTCGACAAGCTGGACAAGATCGGCTTGGACGGCGTGGAAAAAGAGTTACGCACCCGGGGCCTCGATCAGAAGGCCGCAACAGCCCTTCTGAAACTGATGGCCGCTGCACCCGGGGAAACCGACGCAGCGCTCTGCTGGCTCGAGGAAAAGCTGGCATGCTCCGCCAACGGCGCACAGGCCGTGGCCGAACTGAAAGAAGTGATGACGCTCACGGCGTCGGGCCCGGCCGGCGATCACATCCGTATCGACCCATACCTGGCGCGCGGCCTGAGTTACTACACCGGGCCCATCTACGAAATCGAATTCCCCACCCTGAGCGGCTCCGGCGGCGCCGGCGGACGCTACGACGACCTGATCGGCATGTTCAGCAACCGCTCGATCCCCGCCTGCGGCTTCAGCCTGGGCCTGGAACGCATCCTCCTGATCATGGAGGAGCGCGGCCTCTTCCCGCAAAAACTGGCCGGACAACCCCAAGTCCTGGTTACCAATTTCGATCGCGAGACGCTGGCCGCGAACGTAGAGCTTGCACATGCCCTGCGGCAGGCCGGTCTGCGCGTCGACCACTACCCGGATCCGGACAACCTGGGCCGCCAGTTCAGATACGCCGAAGAACGCAACATCCCGGTTGCCCTTCTGCTAGGCGGAAACGAGTTGGCGACCGGCACCGTCACCGTCAAAGACCTGATCAGCGGCGAGCAGGAGTCGGTGGCGCATGCAGATGTGGCCGACCATCTCCGCGCAGGACTCCATTAAGGCCCGTTTCGGGTCCTGTAGATTGTCTCATTTCGCATCTCTTGCGCTATAATCACGCAACCGCCACACAAGAGTAGATGTCTCACCCTACCTGGATTTGCAGTTGCCAATATCCGTACATTTCCTTTAGGAGGAACCCATGAAGCAATCAGTCTTGAGCCGACGTCAGTTCTTGCAGCTGTCAGCCGGCGTGACCGTTACTTCGGCTTTGGCGGCCTGTGTCGCCCCGGCCGCACCCGCTGCCGATAGCGGTGACGCAGCCATGGCCACAACGACCATCGACATCTGGGCCTATCCCCGCACGGAGAATGATGGCGACATCGTCTATGCCCCCCTGAATGAAGGCTTCCATGCTGCCCATCCTGACATCATGGCGCAGGTCGAGGTACAGCCCTGGGGCGGTCGTCGCGAGAAACTCTACGCCGCCGCAGCAGCCGGCGAGGCGCCCGATATCTGGGATGCCACCACCGATACCGTGCCGGCCTATATCACCAAAGGCGTGATCCTTGGTCTTGACGACCTTCTGGCCGCCGAGGTCCTGGCCGACTATACCGGCGCTGAAATCGACGCGGCCAGCATGGACGGTGTCCTCTACATGCCGCTGTTCGAAGCCGAAGTCAACGGCATCGCCTACAACGGCGGCCTGCTTTCAGAATTGGGCTATGACCCGGCCACCGCGGCATTCGGGACCTGGGACGAGCTCTATGCCCTGGCTGAAAAAGCCGCAGAAAACAACTGGTATCTGGAAAACCTCAGTACCTTTAACTGGGGTGAATTCCTGGTTACCGTGCATGAAGCAGGCGGGCAGGTCTACGCCGACGACCGCACCACCTCCAATTTCCTGGAGCAGCCCGTCATCGATGCCCTGACCCGCTGGGTCACTGAGTATGATAATGGCTGGGTCCCCCTGGAATACGCCATCGGTAGCGTCGATGAACAGGGCGGCCTCCCCGATTACTGGGGTTCATTGGAACAGGTGACAGGACGCAGGGAAGATGCAGCCTGCGTTCAAGACGTTGAAGCAAACCCGGATCTAGAGTTCGTGATCGGCCACCCCCGCAGCAAGGACAGTTCAATTACCGCGGTTTCCGGCATTGTTTCGGGCCAGGGTTGGGCCATCACCAGTCAGAGCGATGCGGTTGACGCTGCCGTCACTTGGGTTACGTACATGCTCGCGCCCGAACAGGTCGGGACACGCGCCAATCTGGCAGGCACCACGCCTGTCGGCAACCAGGCCAAGGAATTCTGGAATCCCGCACCCTGCACGGCCGACTACGTAGACCGCTTCGGACCGCTGCTGTTCGCCGGTGTCGACACCAATACGCTCTGGCAGGAGAGTAAGGTTGTCGCCGGACCGCAGTTCCAGGCCGCCATTCTCGGTCAGGCCACAGTAGAAGAAGCGTTGGAGAACATCAAGACCGAGATCGATGCGCTTCTGTTGGAACAATATGGATAACGGAGTCATCTCCGTCTAAGCAGTCCCAACTTAGATCGCAGAGTTGCGGAGAAGCGGGAAAGCCTCCCATCTCAGCAACTCTGCGGTTTTTTGTTCGGAATGGAGAAACTGTTCATGGCCGTTGCCAGCCCATCCCAGCGCGCAACCTCCCAGTTCTTGAGACGGCTGCGGCGCTCCCTGCCCTGGTATCCCTTTATCATCATCAACGCCGCTGTCTTCCTGGTCTTCAACCTGGTCCCTTGGATTTCGATGTTCCGGTACAGTGTCTTGAAGACAGATTTGCTCTCGACGCGTGAATTTGTCGGGATCGCACACTTCATCACGATGCTGACCGATGCCAAGCTCCACAAGGCCATGCTCAACACGGCCTGGTTTACACTTATGTATATCCCCCTGCTGGTGGCAATTTCACTGGGCGTTGCCGTGCTCGTAAACAGGCCGTTGCGGGGCATGAAAGCCTTCCGCGCCATCTACTTTCTTCCCAACATTACGTCGGTGGCGGTCCTTGCCCTGATCTTTCGCCGCTTCCTTTCTCCACGCCCCGACGGCCCTCTTAACTTTCTGATCGGGCTTGTCGGCATCCCGCCCCAGAGATGGCTGATCGACGTGTACCAGGCCATGCCCAGCATTGTCGGCATCAGTTTGTGGGAGGCGTTCGGTTACTTTATGGTCATCTGGCTTGCCGGGCTGCAGGCCATCCCCAATGAACTCTATGATGCCGCCAAAGTGGACGGCGCCAACGGATGGCGTCTTCATCGCTACGTCACCATTCCACTTCTGCGCCCAACAGCCGCCTTTATCATCGTTATCGCCACCATCGGCGCATTGCAGGTCTTCGGTTCTATCTTCATTCTGACCGGCGGCGGGCCTGTAAACGCCACAACAACCGTGGTCTACCAGATATACAATGAAGCCTTTAACTTCGGCCGCTTCGGTTACGCATCCGCCCTTTCAATACTCTTCTTCTTGATAATTCTGCTCATCGCACTGATTCAGTCCCGCTATCTGCGCTTTGGAGAAGACGTCTATTAGCTGACACGTAAGGAAAATCGCCGGTCACCGGGGATAGCCCTTGTTGGAAGAGACCGGCGCCCGTCTCTTTGTCTTGGAATGATCGTTTTGGAGCTCTTCAGATGTCTGTGTCCGAAACCAGCAGCACCTCAGTCGAAAAACCCAACCCGATTAGAGAGACGATCATCTACTTGCTGATGGCCGCGGTGGCGATCACAACCGTTGGGCCGTTTCTTATCATGCTGTCGGTTTCTCTCACCCAGAACATTCGCTTTATCACCTTCCCAGTCGAATTGATCCCAACGCCGATGACTCTGGAGAACTTCCAGACACTCTTTGCCCGCACGGACGCACTGCGCTGGCTCTTCAACAGTGTCTATGTCGCGGTCATTTCAACCCTGGGCGGAGTGATCACCTCGAGTATGGCCGGATTTGCCTTTGCCAGGGGCGATTTCTGGGGCAAGAATGTCATCTTTGTGCTCTTTTTGGGCATTCTTATCATGCCGGATACAGCCCTGATCGTGCCCCAGTTCGTCGTTCTCTCGCAGCTCGGGCTTGTGAACACCTATACGGCTCTGATCGGGCCCTGGTTTGCCTCCATTTTCGGTACCTTCCTGCTGCGCCAGGCCTATCTGAGCATCCCCCGCGACTATGACGATGCCGGGACCATCGATGGCGCCAATCTCTGGCAGAACTGGTGGCATGTGCTGATGCCGCAGGTCGTACCCACCATGGCGACGCTGGCTGTCCTCCGCTTCATGGGCAACTGGAACTCCTTTTTCTATCCCATGATCGTCACATCCAAATCGGATATGCGCACCCTGACCGTCGGTCTGGGCACTGTGGCGCGCTCCGGCGGAGATGCAGGATTGGATATGGCCGGCGCGGTGCTCGGCTTTCTCCCGACACTGCTCGTCTTTATACTCATGCAGCGCTATATCATCCGCGGCATCTCACTCAGCGGCGTGAAAGGCTGACACATTCGCATGACGCAACAACGAAAAATCCTCTACCTGCCCCCGACTGGTCTCTCTGAAGACATCCTCTCCCCGGAGGCCGTCTCCATACTGGAGAGCCTGGGCACCGTGATCTGGAACAAGCTCGATCGTAATTACACAAGCGATGAACTGCTCGAAATGATCCCCGGCGCGTCAGTCGTGGTCACCTCCTGGGGATCGCCCCTCATCACCGAAGAACACGTAGCCGCAGCCGACGATCTGCAGATCGTCGGCCATGCCGCCGGCTCGGTCAAGACGCGCCTGGCAGAGTCCGGCCACGAAGGCGGCATCGTCCTTCTCAGCGCCGCCGATGTCATCGCCGAGTCGGTGGCCGAATACACCCTCTGGGCCATGCTCAGCGGCCAGCGCAATCTCTGGCCCTACGAACAAACCATGAAGGTCGAACGCGGCTGGAAACCCGCCCCCAACTGGCCCGGTCACTCTCTCTATTCCAAGAAAGTGGGGCTCGTCAGCGCCAGCATGGTGGGCCGCCGCGTCATCGGCCTGCTCAAACCCTTCAACTGCGACGTGTCGGTCTACGACCCCTATCTCACCCAGGAAGACGCCCGTCTGCTCGATGTACGCAGCGTTTCCCTGGAAGAGATCTTTGCCGACTCCGATATCATCTCGGTGCACGCCCCCATCACCCCCGAGACCAGAAAGATGATCACCGGCGCCCATTTTGAGTCGATTCCCGACGGCGCACTCTTCGTACACACAGCCCGCTCCTGGGTTCTGGATCAGGATGCCCTGGTTGCCGAGCTGCAGAAGCACCGCTTCAACGCATACATCGATGTCTTCGAGCCGGAACCCTTGTCCCCCGACCACCCCATGCGCGATCTCGACAATGTCTTCCTGTCCCCCCATGTGTCAGGCCACACGGTCGAGAACCGCATGCGCCTGGTCGAAGAGATCGTTCGCGATATCCAACGTTTCTACAACGACGAACCGCTGCGGCTGGTCGTACCGTATGAGAAACTGAAGATTATGGCCTGAGGCCGCAACGCAGTCACCGGAAAGTAGGGACAATGATGTTGCCCAAGCATGCACAAGTCGTGATTATCGGCGCCGGAATCGCCGGCTGTAGCGTGGCCTACCACCTGACGAAACTCGGATGGCACGAGATCGTCGTCGTCGATCAAGGCCCGCTCTTCGAGACCGGCGGCTCCACATCGCACGCGCCGGGCCTCGTCTTCCAGATCAACGCCTCCAAAACGATGACCGAGTTCGCACGCCACAGCGTCGATCTCTGGACCCAAATGGAGCTTGACGGTGAGCCCTGCACCCGCCAGGTCGGCAGCATGGAAGTCGCCTGGACGCCTGAGCGCCTCACAGACCTTAAACGAAAGCACGGCTACGGCCTTGCCTGGGGCGTGGACTGCCACCTGCTCAGTCCGGACGAAGCGCGTGCCCGCTTCCCCCTCCTCACCGACCGCATCTTCGGCGCGCTCTATGTCCCCTCCGACATCCAGACAAAGGCGACCCGTTCGGCAGAGGCGATGGCCCGCGCTGCCGAGCAAACGGGCGCCCAATTTTTCGGAGGCGTCAAAGTGACCGGCTTCGCCACCGCCGGCGGGCGCGTCACCGCCGTACAGACTACCCAAGGCGAGATCAAGACAGACCTCGTCGTCGCCGCCACCGGCATCTGGGCGCCCAAGGTCGGCGGTATGGCAAAGGTGCCCATCCCGCTGTCGCCGATGCAACACCTCTACGCCGTGACCGTGCCCCTGCCCGAACTGGCCGGCGCCACCGAGGAGATAGCCCTCCCCTTCCTGCGCAATCAGGACAAGGCGATGTACTTCCGGCAGGAGAGCGAAAGCATCGGCATCGGCTCCTATCTGCACGAACCGCTCCTGGTGGACGCCAACGACCTCCCCGACCGCGCCATGGACGGACTGCCGCCCGCAGAAATGCCCTTCCCCCCGGCCCACTTCGAAGCCGCGTTGACCGCAACCGGCGAACTCATGCCCAGCCTCACAGACGTGGAGCTGACCCGCAGACTCAACGGCATCTTCTCATTCACCAACGACGGCTTCCCAGTCCTCGGCGAATCGCCGCAGCTGCCCGGCTTCT
>DAOUHY010000421.1:0-12368 GCA_034428435.1 Caldilineaceae bacterium
GTATCCGTCCGCGGCCATGCGAGACAATAGTGCGCCGAGCCGCAGCGAGCCGTCCTCGGGACGGCGGTGTTCGCTGCCGTCGAAGTTGCTCAGATGCACGTGCTTCACGCGCTGCCCCCAGCGGTCGTAAGCCTCCAGCGGGTCAAGTCCCCACGTGCCCAGGTGGGTCGTGTCCAAGGTTATGTGAGGAAAGCGAGTGATGTCGTCGAGTGTTGTGCGGCTATGCGCGTTCCAACGGGCCGGGTTGACGCGCCTGCCCAAAAAGCGGGCGGCCGGCAGGTTTTCAATGCAAAGCAGTGCGTCCGTAGAGCTTTGGAGCGCCGCATAACCTTCAGAAAGCCAGGTCGCGTACTGGCGGCCGGAATCGAAAGGATTTGGCAGCAAAAGACTGCGCCCCGCCGTCTGCAGAAATGCATATCCGAAGCGCATGGGGAGGTGGTGGACTACAACCTGCGCGCCAAGCTCATTAGCCAGTTCGGCGGTGCGGGCGATGGCGCCGTACTCAGTCTCGCCCCAGCCGCTGCAGTTGCGGCTGAAAGGGCTATGGAGGGCCGGGATCGGTAACGAGTGGCTTTCCATCAGGTGTCGCAAGTAGTCGGCCTGGCGAGTGTCCCAGCGATGATCGATGAGCATCTCAATGCCGTCGAAGCCTGCCTCAGCCGCAAAGGCAAAAACGCGGTCGATGCTGTAGTTGTACAGGGAACCGGTGGACAGGATGAATCGCATGTCTGTTCTCTGGACAGGTGTCGCTTGCGCCTGACACCAGTATGCAAGACGGCCGGGCCGTCACAGGGGCAGCGTCAAACGGGAACCACCCGCGTCACGAATTGCGAAAATGAAGTCGGACGGCGGCCCAGCAGCCAGCCCAGGACATTGCCGTTTCCTATCAGTCCGTAGCGTTCGTAATATCGAAACATCGCGGCCAGATATCCTATCGTCTCGGAAGGCATTCCGCCGGCATTTGCGGAGCTTTCCCATCTCTCTCCTGATCTTTCAACAGCTTCAACCGGTCGCTGCAATCGGTGGGCAAAAGCCTGGGCTATGTCCTCGGAGGAGAGATTCGCGGGCCCGGCCAGCTCGTATATCGCTCCTTCATGGCCGGATTCGGTCAGTATGCGTGCAGCTGCCAGGGCAACGTCAGCCAGGTCAACAAGCGCGAATCGAGCCCGAATATTATAGGGTACCACATACCTGCCCTTAGATATAATGTCATCCAGGTAGGCAACCACGTTCTGCATGTACGCGCATGGCTGGAGAATTGTGAAGGGTAAGCCGCCGCGAAAGATCTCCTCTTCCACGCGCAGCTTCTGCCAGTGGTGGGGCATCTCTTCTGTCTGCGGGTGAAGCACCGAATGGTAGACAATGCGTTCGACGCCCGCCGTTCGTGCAGCCTCTATCGCCAAACGGCCGACCTCAAGCTCGCGGGGATACATATTGGGGCAGATGAGATAGAGCGCTTCGACCCCGAGGCACGCTTCCTTCCACAGGCGCGCATCCGCCAGATCGCCGACAACCATATCAGTTGCTGGCAGGTCGTGGGCTTGCTCGGAACGTCGCAGCCAGGCGCGCGCTGGCTGTCCGGTCTGGGCCAGTGCCTCGAGTACGGCCTTGCCGGTCTTGCCGGCCGCGCCGGTCACCAGGATCATGTGGGGGTTATCTCATCGACAGGAACGGAAAACGCTTTCAAAACAACAGAACGGGCGGTTTCCCCTTCACCCCACTTCCCGAGTTGTTCGTAGTCTCCGTCCTGTAAGACATGGATCTCGACTGACCGATTGTGGGGACCGACTATCCAGTATTCCTGCACGCCAGCCTCAGCGTAGAGATCATACTTCAGTTTGCGGTCATGAGCAGGATTGGAAGGGGACAGCACTTCAACAACCAGGTCAGGCGCGCCCTGGATGTTGAGTTCGTCGATGATATGGAGACTTTCGCGGCGAATGACGACAATGTCAGGCTGCACCGGGTCACCATTTTTTTTTGGAAGAATTACGTCGATGGGCGCAGCAAATGCTGTCCCTATGTCAGTACTCTCAAGAAATCCTTCCAGAAAATATGACAGACGTGTAATGACTCGCTGATGCAAAGGCCGCGGCGCCGCTGAAATATAGAGTTCTCCCCGGATTACTTCATAGCGCTTGCCGTCGTCTGGGAGAAGGGCATAGTCCTCATACGTCCACACGCCCCCGGCCGGAAGCTGCACAGAATGTGTCTCATATGTAGCTGTCACCGATTCCCATACTTTCTGCACTCTTACTATCCTTTTTCAAACGCAAACAGCCGCGTCAAGTGACCGGCAACTTGGTAAGTTACCGGCCACTCGTGACTCTCTGCCATTCTAATGATCAAGCGACTATTCGCCGCCCTCTACCAGTTCGACTTCGATGGGCGTGTAGCTGTCACCCATCGTGTCGCCATCCAAGAGTTCGAGGGCTGCTTCAGCCAGGTCCGTGCGGAATGCGCCGTCGCTCGGGGCTTCGGAAATGACGCCGCCGTCAACCGACACCTGAACGGTCTGGTCCCACAGCGCCTGGTCCATCACGCCGATACCTGCCGGTGAAGGCCAGATCAGCTTGTTGATCTCGTTCAACTGCCAGCTCATGTGACTGTGGCCGAGAGTAGGACCATTGTCCAAAACCACCTGCACACATGCGTCGAAATTGTCTCGGCAGAACTGCCAGCCTTTGAAACTCGCGGCCAGGAAGCGGATGGCAATATCCTCATTGCCTTCCTCCGCCAACCAGGCTTCGCGGGCGAAGACATGGTCCTGCAGCATGGCGGTGCCGACGTCGTTGAAGTCGATGACCACCAGATCAGACGGCTGATAGAGTTCACCGGTCTCAGGGTTAACAGCCTCCAACACCTGGGCGTACTCGTTGTAGATCATCGCCTGCGCCGCGTCGAGTTCCCGGTTGAGCAGAGCCAGCATATCGAAGCTCTGCTGAATGATGGTGACATCGTCCGGGTTGTTCGGATCGATACCCTCTGCCCGCATCGCCACGAACAACTCATGCTCATTACCGAATCCCCAGGTTCCGACCTTCTTGCCTGCCATATCGGCGATGGTTTCCACCGGCGCATCGGCCCAGGAAACCTCCAGGGTGCCGCTGCGCTGGAATACCTGGGCAATATTGACCAGGTCGGCCCCTTCAGCCCGCGATGCCAACACCTTGGGCACCCAGGCCAGACCGAACTCGGCTTGTCCGGACGCGACCACCTGCTGGGGCACAATGTCGACCGCGCCTTCAAGAATGGTCACGTCCAGGCATTGCTCCGCATAAAAGCCCTGATCGACGGCGGCAAAATAGCCGGCGAACTGAGACTGGGTCACCCATTGGAGTTGCAGCTTGACCTCCGCCATTTCGGCGCAACCCTCGTCGGCCGGCGCCATCTCCGCGCCGGAATCCGCTGCCGGTGCTGCCGGCACGCAGGCTCCCAAAACAAGGATCAGGAGCACGCATCCGGTCAGCAAAAGTGATGTTCGATTCTTCATGAGATCCTCCCGATGAACTGTGAATTGCGTGAAATCGCTCTGTCTAGGCGCGGAAAGTCGGATGCCAGGGCAGGGCCAAACGTTCCGCAAACAGGATGACGAGATAGATTGTGATTCCAATTAGACAAGCAACGAGAATGGCAGCCCAAGCCGATGCGAAACGGAACAGCGCCGCCTCCTGCGTAATGAAGACGCCCAGAGCAATGCGGGGGCCCCCGAAATACTCGCCCACGATCGCCCCGATCATCGCCAGCGCCCCGGCTACTTTCAAGCCGCTGAACAGTGACGGCAGCGCATTGGGGATTCGTAGTTTGAACAGGATTTCGGTGTCACTGGCTGCGTAGGAGTGCATCAGTTCCAGCGAACGGCTGTCGACTGAAATCAAACCGCGCAAGGTATTGATCATGATTGGAAAGAAGATCATCACCGTTACGATCGCCATTTTCGAGAACGGATTGTCGATGCCAAACCAGTTGTTCATGATTGGCGCAAAAGCAATGATCGGCATCGAATTGGCCGCAATGGCAAAGGGAAGCAGGGCTTCGCGCGTGGCGCTCCACCGGGTCGTGGCTAAGGCAACGGCAATGCCCGCCAGCGTGCCCATCGCCATTCCCCCCAACGCTTCCTTCAACGTGAACCAGCTGGCCGCCAGGATTGGCGTCAGGTTGCTTCCCCTCAATACCGAGACACTGCGGCCCCCAAGTCCGAACTCCAGCCAGCGCGCCTCCTGCATGGCTGCCCGGACTTCAGGCGTCAGTTCGCCAGACAAAAGTACGATGAAACCGTTATCTAAGGATCGCTCTGTGTCCGAGTCTCCTCGAGAAGCCGACCCGTTGAGTACGACCACCTGAACGAGATTGCCAGCGATCGCCGATGGCTTCGGCAACAGGAACTGCTGGATGTTGAAGGCGGCCACCAGCGCTTCCCATAAGAAGACCAACGCAACAAGAATCAGGACCGGCGCCCAGATACGCTGCCTGCTCTCGCTCATGCCGGCGCCCTGTTGCTTTCCTGGCCGCCTTCGCTGATGCGCAGCGCCTCCCTTAACTCTGTCTCCAACTCGAAGAAGCGTTCTTTGCTGCGAGTCTCCGCATTTCGCGGTTGGGGCAGATCAATGGCAATATCGGCGGTGATGCGACCCGGACGGGCGGACATCACGATCACCCTGGTGGAAAGAAAGACGGCTTCAGTGATGCTGTGCGTGACGAAAAGTACCGTCGTGTTGGTCTTCCCCCAGATGTTGAGAAGCTCCAAATTGAGACGCTCTCGAGTCATCTCGTCTAGCGCACCGAACGGCTCATCCATCAACAATATCGAGGGTTCGAAAGAGAGCGCACGCGCGATGGCTACCCTCTGTTGCATGCCGCCGGACAGCTGCCACGGGTAATGTGCGGCGAAGTCAGTCAACTCTACCAGCTCCAACATGGCCTGTGTGCGGCGGTCTTTTTCCGTGCGGCTGAATTGCATCAACTCCAGCGGCAACTGCACGTTTTTGGCCACAGTTCGCCAGTCGTAGAGCGTGGCGGCTTGGAAGACGATGCCATAGTCCTGATCGAGCCTGGCCTGGCGCGCGCTCTTCCCGTTTATGGTGGCCATGCCCGAAGTGGGCTGAATCAGGTCGCCCACAACGCGCAAGAGCGTGGACTTTCCGCAACCGGACGGACCGATTAGCGAAATGAAATCATTCTGTTCAATCTGTAAGTCGATTTCCTTGAGCGCGTGGACCTGGTCTGCGGCGCCTTCCCCAAAGATCATATCGACGTTTTCGAGAACGACAACAGGTTCTGTCATGAGTGATCTCTAAACGGGAGAGGCGGCTGGAACACGTCTGCGTAATCCAGCCCAGAAGTGGTGTCGATTTTAGCATACGCCATGAGAGGAAGCCAATCTCAGAAAAGCTAGCAGGTTTGGCCATAACATTTCAAAGCGAAGGATATTTTCAATGCTCTGCAGCACCCGAAAACGCTGGGTTAGTAGCCGCCGGGAGTGGCAATGAAGTTAAGTGGACAGACCCACTGGCAGGGAACCTGTCAGTGGCCTATTCTTCAGCCCTCACGGCATAATTGGCGGCACGAAAACATAATTCACAACGTCGGATGGTGGTAGCCCTTTGGAAAAACAAGCCAGGGGTCTCCCGAATGAAAGTCCGCGAATTATGTGAAGATTCGTCAAATATTGTACCCTGTCCACAAAGTGCAGGAAATTGCCTTAGGCAAACTCTTTGTCGGCATCCCTACCGTTAAGAAACGCACAATCGAGCCCCAATTGTTCAAACCAAACACGGTCCACCCTCTGCACTTGGGCCCTGAATGACAACTGCTTCGTTAACAGAATGGAGGAGACGGCGCCATGCCTGACAGACTGCCGCACATACTGATTTTCAACCCCGACCAGTGGCGGGGAGACGTTCTCGGCCACATGGGCAACCCCGGCGCTGTGACCCCAGTCCTGGACCGGTTCGCTCGTACCGAAGGTGTATCCTTCTCCAACGCCTTCTGCCAGAATCCCGTCTGCACGCCCAGCCGCTGCTCGTTCATGACCGGCTGGTACCCCCACGTACGCGGCCATCGCACCATGTTCCACATGCTGCGCCCGGACGAGCCTATGCTTCTGCAAAAACTGCGCCAAAACGGCTATTTCGTTTGGTGGGGTGGAAAGAACGATGTCGTGCCGGCCCAGAACGGGTATTCCGAATACTGCGACGTGAAATATTCCCCGCCGCAACCGGAACGTCTAATGTCGAACCCGCACCAACTGGCCGCGTGGCGGGGCGACCCTGACGGCGACAACTACTACTCCTTCTACGTAGGCCGGAGCGAAACTCCTGATGGCGAGTCGGTGGCCTACGACTCCGACTGGGCCATGGTCGAGGGCGCGATCGAACAGATCGAAAACGCACCGTCTGACCAGCCCCTCTGCTTATACCTGCCCCTCTCATATCCTCACCCGCCCTACGCCGTCGAAGACCCCTGGTACAGCCAGATCGACCCGGCCAACATTCCCGAACGCACCGCTACGCCAGATGGAAACATGGGCGGCTGGGATGGCTATCCCAGCCTGATGAAAGGAATCTATGAAGGGCAGCAGATGCAGGGTTGGTCGGAGGAGCGCCTGCGAGAGTTGCGGCGAACCTACTACGGAATGTGCGCACGCGTGGACCACCAGTTCGGCATGGTCCTGGAAGCGCTGAAAAAAGCCGGCATCTACGACGATACCCTCGTCTTCTTCTTTTCCGACCACGGGGACTTTACGGGAGACTATGGCCTGGTTGAAAAGACGCAAAATACTTTTCAGGACTGTCTGACCCGCGTCCCCCTCCTCGTAAAACCGCCTGCGGGCACACCGGTTTCGCCGCGCGTCTCCGATGCGCTGGTGGAGCTGATCGACTTTCCTGCCACCGTATACGCGCTCACCGGCATCGAGGCAGGATACGACCACTTCGGCCGCTCGCTCCTTCCCCTTCTCGCTGGCGAAACTGACAGCCACCGCGATGCCGTCTTCTGCGAGGGAGGCCGGCGCCACGGCGAGCGCCAGTGCATGGAACTGGAGAGCAACGCCAGACCCGGTTTCCTCTACTGGCCGCGTCTACGCCTGCAGACGGGCGAAGGTCCCGAACACACCAAGGCAGCAATGTGCCGAACTGCCCATCACAAGTATGTCAGACGTTTCTACGAGCAGGACGAACTCTACGACCTGCAGGCCGACCCACGGGAGACGAGCAACCTCATCGCTGACCCCGCCTATGGGGACGTGCTCGCATCACTCAAAGAGCGTATGTTGCAGTGGTATATGGAAACCAGTGATGTTGTACCACACGAAACCGATATGAGGAGGTGATCCTGACGCGTAGCCTCGGCCTGCTACGAATCGGAGACCTGCCTTTGAACGACTAGTCGCTCCAGCAGGGATATTACCAGGAAGAAGGCCATGCCGGTGAGCGACGCGAAGAGAATCGCAGCCCACAGTTTTTCCGGCCCCGTGGCGTAGTACTGGTTGAAGTTGAGGATGACCCTGCCAAGTCCGTCGGCGATGCCGCTCGGCAGTTCACCGATGATTGCGCCAACCACGCTGGCCGTGGCCGAGACCTTGAGAGCCGTGAAGATGTAAGGCAGGGCAGCCGGAACCCGCAACTTCCAGAGAATGTCCCAGGGTGTGGCTGCATAGGAGTGCATCAACTCGATTGCGGTCGGTTCCGGCGAGCGCAGACCCTGCAACGTATTGATCGTTACCGGAAAAAAAGTCAGATAGGCCGCGATCACCGCAACCGAAAACCAGCTGCCCCCCAGCCAGATGACCACCATCGGCGCAATTGCCAGCAGAGGAACCGTCTGCGAAGCCACCACATAGGGCAGCAAGCCCCGCTCCAGCAGCCCGGAGTGCGCGAACGCGACGCCAAGCACGAAGCCGAGACACCCGCCGAAGAGAAAGCCGAAAACGGCCTCCTGTAAGGTGAAGAGCGAAGCACGCAGCAGTATCGTCAGCAGGATTGTGTCGCTGCCCCGCCGCGGCGGCTCGAAGATCGTCTGCAAAATGTCCCACACGTGCGGCATCGCCCTGTCATCGGCGCGCACAGGCAGTTCCACTTCGCACAGGCCGACTGAGCCGCACAGGATACCGACGGGCTTGCCGCCGTCTGCCTGGACCGGAACAGTCCCCCGCAGGTATACGCCCCCCGGGGCGCCCAGCAGCTTATAAGCCTCCCAAAACAGCGCCAGCATCAGGACGATCAGGATGAAATAGCGGACTGCCTTCAGCGACGACAGTCTGGCGAACTTCACAGTACCTCCGCAAAGGGCTTTCGCCGCAGAAAGCGCCCTCCGCCTGCAGACCCCATCCAGCTGTCCCCGTCCACAATCACCTGCCCCCGCAGAAGTACCTTCTCGGCCCAGCCCCGCACGCGCATGCCCTCGTAGACGTTGTAGTCCGTGTTCATATGATGCGTGGCCGCCGAAAGCGTGTGCTCCTTGTCCGCATCCCAGATGACGATGTCGGCGTCCGACCCGACAGCAATTGTGCCCTTGCTGGGATATAGCCCAAAGATCTTGGCAGGATTCGTACTTGTGATCTCAACAAAGCGGTTGGCGCTGTAGTGGCCGCCGCCCACGCCTGCATGCCACATCACCGGCATGCGGTCCTCGATGCCGGGCATGCCATTTGGGATCTGGTGGAAGCCTTCCTTGCCCAACTCCTTGCCTGCTATGCGTCCATCCACGCCGCCTTCGTACCAGAACGGGCAGTGGTCTGTAGAGACCGCCTGCAGGCCCCCGTTTGCCAGCGCCTTCCAAAGAATGACGGCATCCTTGGGCTGTCGCACTGGCGGCGAACAAACATATTTCGCCCCTTCGTATCCGGGCTTGCCCAGGTCCTCCTCAAAGACAAACAGGTACTGTGTGCATGTTTCCCCCATCACGCGAAAGCCCTTGGCCCTCCCCAGGGCCAGTTGCTCGACCGCCTCTTCGCAGGTCATGTGCACCACGTACAGAGACGCGCCGCTGATGCCGGCTAGGGCAATTGCCCGCCCCGTGGCCTCGGCTTCAGCCATGGCGGGATGGGCCGTAGCATGATACTTCGGCGCCGTCTTACCTTCGTCCAAAAGCCTCTTTGTCAGATCTGCGATTACATCTCCGTTCTCCGCGTGGACCATGATCAACAGCCCGTGCTCGGCAGCAACCTGCATGGCGCGGAATAACGTCGTGTCGTCGACCTGGAAGAGCCCTTTGTACGCCATGAATAACTTCAAACTGGTGATACCCTCATCGACAACAGTTGGGATTTCAGCCATCACATCGTCGCGCAGGTCCGTGATCGCCACGTGAAATCCGTAATCGATCGCAGCTTTACCGGCGGCCTTTGCGTGCCAGGTCTCGATTCCCTCCTTGAGCGTGCCGCCCACCGGCTGGATGACAAAATCTATGTGCGTTGTCGTGGCGCCGAACGCCGCCGCCCTATGGCCCGTGAAGAAGTCGTCCGAGGAGACTGTGCCGCCAAAGGGCAACTCAAGATGCGTATGAACGTCAATGCCTCCCGGCAGGAGTAGCTTGCCTTCGGCATCAATCACGTCCGCACCTTCAGCGGGCAGATCGAGCCCGATCAACGCCACCCGCTCGTCCTCAATCAGGAGATCGGCTTTCACGCTATCGGCCGCGGTGACAATCGTTCCGTTCTTGATCAGAGTTGGCATTTTTGAGCTCGGCTCCTCTCAGTTCAGAATTCGTGCTCAGGTTTCGTCTATAAACAAGTGCGAATCGCCCGTTCCCCGCGAACGTCAGTCCGCCACAATCTTGTCGTACATGTCCGGCCGTCTGTCCCGGAGGAACTGCCAAGTGTCCCGCACATCCCGTATCATGTCCAGATCCAGGTCGCGAATGATCAGCTCCTCCGCGTACGGATCGCCCTGGCCCGGCAGGTCATCGCGCTCACCGAGCGTCGTTACAAACTCGCCGCGCGGCGTGCAAAAATAGCTTTGGCCGTAGAAGTCATTGTCACCCAGTTCCTCTTCGACACCCACCCGGTTGATTGTGCCCACGAAGTAACCGTTGGCAATCGCGTGGCTGGTCTGTTCGATCCGCCAAAGATGCTGTGATAGCCCGCGCGAAGTGGCGGACGGAATGAAAACAATCTCGGCGCCGTTCAGTCCCAACATCCGGGCGCCCTCCGGAAAGTGACGGTCGTAACAGATATACACGCCCACCTTTCCCACCGCCGTGTCAAAGACCGGGTATCCAAGGTTTCCCGGGCGGAAATAGAATTTCTCCCAGAAGCCGGGCAGGTGGGGCAGATGCGTCTTTCGATACTTTCCCAGGTAGCTGCCGTCAGCGTCGATTACCGCGGCAGTGTTGTAGTAAAGCCCGGGCTGCTCCTCCTCATACAGAGGAACAACCAGCACCATCTTCGTCCCGGCGGCCAGTTTCTGCATCCGTTCGGTGGTCGGCCCATCAGGCACCCGCTCGGCAAGACCGTACCATCTGGGGTCCTGCACTTGGCAAAAATAGGGCCCGTGAAAGAGTTCCTGAAAGCAGAAGACCTGCACACCCTGTTCAGCCGCTTCTCGGGCGTATCGCTCATGCTTCTGGATCATGGATTCATGGTCGCCACTCCAGGAAGCCTGGAGCAACGCGCCGCGCACAATGCGGGACATACAAGGTCCTCCTGTCAATTGGCCGGAATAGAGAGTTCTCTGGTCTACCCACATCTTGAGTCTGATGGCAGCGGTGACTGGCAGAAGTATTCGGCGGCAACAAACTCCGGTGACATGCCGGGCTCAACCCAGTTCTTCAAGCATGGAACCATACCCCAGCGCACCCAACTCCTGCGTAACATACTGCAGAACTGCCTCCTCCATGGCACGCGGATACTCCACCTCCCACTGTTCGCAAATGGAAGGTCCGTACTCCCGCATGATCCGCGCTAAGCGCAAGGGAATGCGAATCGTCTCATCGAGGGATACGGTTTTTCTGAGAACGGCCTCCTCCACACACTTCCGGTGGTGTGGAAGTAAGAAACCGTTCAAGGCCTTGACGCCGCGATCTCGACGGATTCCGCTCGCCGCACAAAGTACATTCGTGAGCGCCAGCAGGATAATGGAGTTGCCTGCTGCACCCACCAGTTTTTCCCCGCGTCCTACGACGACAGGCGTCATCGAGATACAGCGCCAGAATTCAGGAATCTCCCTGAGCAACAGCTGCTCCGCCGCTCTCCGCGTAAGTTTATCGCCGGGCCGAGGCAGCCAGGAAAGGGCCCCCTCTTCCTCGTACAGCACCCGCGTCTCACCCGCCGTTACCTCGGCAGATTCCCCTTTGTGTAGCCAAACATCCAGGCGCATCGCCTCGTCCGTCATTGCGTTGACCATCCGGCCTTCGAACATCAGGCGCATAAAAACAAGGGGCCGAATCTCGCACAGCCACGATTCGACACTGCTGTGAAATCCATCGAACTTGGCGTCATCTATCAACAGGTGTGCATCAACGTCGCTCCAACGGTCCTCCCTATCTTTGCCGAAGCTGCCGGTCAGCCAGGCGGCGCGAACGGCCGCGTCGGCTGTGACTTTCACAGTTAGCCCCTCGATGAAACGGGACTGCGCGGTCGTCATGCGTTCCTCCCGGCTGCAGCCTCCGTCACCAACTCGAATAGCCGGTTAGGACTGAGGGGAATCTCGCGCACCTCCAGTCCGATATCCCGAAAGGCATTGTCGAGGGCCTGGGCAAAGAGCGCGCCAACCGGAATCGCGCCGGCCTCCCCCGCCCCCTTCACCCCCAGCGGATTCAACGGCGAAGGCGTCTCCACATGGTCGCTCACAATGTTCGGAATATCGGTTGCGGTGGGAAGAAGGTAGTCCATCAACGACGCATTGCGCAGCGCCCCGTTTTCGTCGAAGTGCAGCTGCGCATAGAAGGCATTGCCAATGCCCTGAGCCACGCCGCCCTGGATCTGCCCATCAAGAATCAAAGGGTTGATCACTGTACCGCAGTCGTGGACAACAACGTACTTCTCAATCTCCAGCAGAAACGTTTCCGGATCCACCCTCAGTATCATGGCGTGAACGCCGGATGCCGTCGCGCCCCGCTCCGGCCCGTAATACTCTGTGGCCTCCAGTCCCGGCTCCGTCCCCGGTCGGACGGCGCCGCGCATCGGGTTGGCTTCTACCGCCAGTTCGCCGATAGAGATCGAAGTCTGCGGTACGCCCTTGACCTGCACACGCCCCTCGATCAGTTCCAGATCCTCTTCGGCGGCTTCCAGTTTTTCGCCTGCCATCTTCAGTATTTTGTCCCGCACCTTGGTCGCGGCCGCGTGCATGGCGTTTCCCGCGACGACCGCGCCCCGGCTGGCAAACGTTCCCGCCCCCCAGTAAAAGAGGTCTGTGTCGCCGGTGACGACG
>DAOUHY010000422.1:0-6747 GCA_034428435.1 Caldilineaceae bacterium
GTCTGCCTCTTTCAGGTTGATCTCCAGGGTGAATTCGTCAACGACCACCAGCCCTTCCATCTCGGTGGCACTGCCATCCCGCACCGCGTCATAGCCCACAATGCCGGCATAGTTCGGCGGCACCCAACCGGCCGGATTCTCGGGATTCACCACATACTCGAACCAGGCCTTGATATCGCCGGCGGTGAACTGGCTTCCATCCGACCACTTGACATCAGGATTCACGTGCAGCGTGTAGGTCGTCCCGTCCTCGCTGACGTCGTACGACGTGCATGTTCCCGGCGTCAGATTCGCGTCCGGGTCGGCAACGAATGGCGGCAACCACACATGCTGCATGATAAAGCGGCCAAACCCGCCTTCCCGGGCCGGGTCAAACGTCTTCATGCTCTGAATCATGCCGTAGCGAATGACCTGCTCTACGGCAGGCTCCGCCGCTTCCTCAGCGTCCGCCGCGCCCGTACCCCCAGCGGCCGGCGCCGGCGCCACACAGGCTGAGATCAACAGCCCCAAAACAACAATCAGTATTGGCAAAGGATAGCGTTTCATCTTGGATATCTCCCCCATAACTTTATATGTCTATCGAAGAATCTCCCGATGTCATCACACGCTTGCTGCCGATACACAGAATCGCAAAGATCGAAGGCTGCCCAGACCCTGTTCACGATTCACAAAGTACACATCTTTCCGGCATAACACCTCCCAGTTCCCTATATCAAGATGAAGCGGTCGCCTCAGCCATACCTGGTCCCAACGCTTCAACCGTTCAGGTCCCAGTCCTGAGGATGGAATCCCGATCTCCGCTCCGCAGCCGAATCGAACACAGCGGTCACCACGTGAAAGTCCTCCACCTTACCGGGCGGTATGTTGACCTGCACGATGGTGCCGGGATTGTGATACACAAAATAGCCGTCAACGTCAGACGGTTCCATAATGTGTCCGTCTAATCTGAGATGTTTGAAAGTTACGTCTGGATGGGGAAGGCGAAGTCGAATCGCAAGGCCGTTCTGAATTGGCTCCGCCGGTCCTTCATACTCCACCTGGGGCCACGTTACCTGGCGCGACACCGACAGTCCGAGAAACTCGTCCAGGGCATCGCCGTCAAAGCGAGGATTCTGCTTGAGCTTGGCAAACATCGGTTCCAGATTTGGCTCGTTTAGGTTCGGCGCGGACGATGCGTCCCCCGGCGCATACAAGTTCCGGCTGTTCGGTGTAGTTGAGACAAAGGCAACCACGCCGTCACGGGCCTCGGGCCACCCGCACGTATGCGAGATCTGCGGCAACTTTCGCCACAATTCAACCCTGCTTGCCCGCCGTTGCGCTGCTGTCCTGCCCCACCCTGCGATCGCCACCGACGACCGGCAACTGATCTGGTTGGCCGGATAGCCGGCATAGGGCTCCTCGCGCCACACCTCATTGCCGACCTGAAGCAGCCGCCGCAGCCGCAGCACCGTGCTTTCCTCCCATCCCACCTCCATAGTCTGTATAATGCTATGGTATTGGATGTAGGAATAAAGACCGCAAACGACTTTGGGCGTCGACGTACTTCCATAGAACCAGCGCTCCACGCCTTCGACCGGCACCGTCGACAGCATCTGCCCGGCGCTCTCCTCCCCTCGGGTAGTCAGGTAGCCGGCATCCTCCGCCGCCTGGTTCATCAGATCGGGAATCGCCCGCCAGTACCCGCGATACAGATTTGAAGCCCAGGAAATACCGGTGCTTTCCGTCATCGTGGACTGCTCGAACCAGATGCCGTGCACGTCCTGGTGGACGTCCGGCTGGTACCGGTCAACGACCTCCTTGACCGCCATTGCCTCAGGCTGGTTCTCAGGATCCAGAGGGCCGTCCCATCCCCATCCTTCATAGACCCAGCGGCTGCGGCCGGCGAAAAACTCGGCAACGTCGATCAGCTTTCGATCATAGCTCTCCGGTTCGCAGGCCGGCATGATCAGGACAATCTGTCGCCGCCGGATCTCATCAGCCAGAGAGTCGTCGCTGATGAGCCACTTGATCAACTGCAGCAGCCCAGCCGTCGTTACCCGCTCAACACCGCTGTGTGTCGAAGTAAAAAGGGCCACCTGCTTGTCTTCGTCAGGAACATCAGCATCGCTGATGCGACAAAGCAGCACAGGCAGCCCCTTAGGTGTTCGACCTACGGTCTCGACCTGCATGATTCCAGGCCGGGCAGCCGCCCATCGTCTCAGCCCCTCCTCCATCTCCGCTATACTTGGGCCAGGTGTTGGACCCAACTTTGGACGCTGATGCATGTGACTCATAGGCTTATCCTATTTGGGCTATCAGTTTAGGCAGTCGCTACAATCTGTTCGTTCCTCCTGTACTCTTAGTCCGGTTCTGCATCCACACCGCGCCAAATGATTGTCACTTCACCTGAATGGAGACAGTACAACCTTCTTGCAGTCCTGACTTCGTCCTATGGATCGATCTGAAACGCCTCGATGGCGTTGCGCCAGAAAATCCCTTCCAAATCGTCCCTGGACAGTCCAGCGATCTCAGCGGCCTGTTTCATGGCCATTATCTGTTCGTAAATGCAAAGAACTGGACGCGCGTCCGTGTGGGCAAAACTGAAGTGAGCTTCATCGGGCTCCACCTGATACCAGTATCGCCCGAATGGAACATATTTGCCGTGAAAGAAAGCTGAATCGACACCATCCGAACCGTAGAAGATTCGCGTCAGATCTTCCTCTCGGAACAACGTCAAAAAGGGAGGCATGGTCGTAACCGCCGATAGATCATACCAAATATTTGGCATGTCGCGCAACCGGTCAATCGCCTCCCGTATTGGCCAGTATGTAAAGCTGCGCGCGCAATGGGCAAGAATCCACTTGATCCGGGGATATCGGCGTGTCGTGTACTCTTCGAGGTCCGCCAGGTTCTCCTCATCCGCGCAACCGCCCGGCCGCGACAAATGCATCGTGACCCAGAGGCCGCGGTCGTTTGCAAGCTCCATTTGTTCGTGCGTCAGAAACTCATGGATCCTGCAATAGTCTGTATCACCGGTCGACGAAAAGACCCGATAGGGCTTCAATCCGATAAAGCCGGCGCGCTTGATATCTTCTTCAATACGTGAGATGTTACAGTAAGGGGTGACGAGGCGATTGGCCCGTGAAAAGGGGTCTAGTGCGACTTGCGCGGCCAGCATGTCGGTATGCCTTTCCACGTCAATGCCGACCTTGGGCATCCCCAGCAGGAGAAAATTCATGCGCCGGCCCGGGAACATGAGACGGCCCCATGCCCGCAGCGTCTCCAGATCGGCATACGACCGTG
Organism: Caldilineaceae bacterium; assembly: GCA_034428435.1. Taxonomy (GTDB): domain Bacteria; phylum Chloroflexota; class Anaerolineae; order Caldilineales; family Caldilineaceae; genus Bin5. Next base: position 3,283 of record DAOUHY010000422.1, read on the forward strand.
TCGTAGCCGGCGCGTCTGGCCGCATGTCCGCCGCATCGAACAGATGGCAGTGGGCATCAAACACTCTCTGTGGGACGAAGTCCGCCAGCTCCTCTTCCCAGAATTCGCGATCGGATTCACTGTAGTCCATGAACTGACCTCCCACGGGCTGCATCATGGAAACACAAGCGACTCGTTTGCCCCTGCTGGCTTCTTCTCGGTTTTTCAGTTAAGTCAAGCGTCCCACCCCGACTCGATTCAGATCCCCAACAGCCGCGCCGCATTTCCCCCGCAAACCAGCCGCTTCGCCTCATCCGAAATGTCGGCCGTAATGATCTTCCCCAACTGCGGGCGAGAGTCCATCAGAGCGATATCCGATCCGAACAGGACCCGGTCAGCCCCGGCCTCGTTCACCAGTTGCTCGATTACGCCCGGCGTCCGAAAGGTCGAGCACGTCTCCAGATAGATATTGGGATAGTCCTGCGCCGCCCTGATCGCCGCCGCCCTCGGCTCCGCGACATTGCCCGCGTGGCCGGACACGAAGTTCGCGTTGGGGAACTTGGCAGCACAGTCAGCCAGCAGCCCGGGATGGGAATGCGGGTCCGAACCCGTGTGAAAGATGATCGCCAGGCCGCGCTCATTCGCAAATTCGTATATTGGATGCCAGATCGGCTCGTTCAGGTCCCACTGCGTATACGGCGGGTAGAGCTTGATCGCAACCAGCCCCAGCTCGTCAATCGCCCGCGTCAGTTCGGCAACCATCCCTTCCGCCATCATCGGCGACACGTACGCGAACCCGACAAAGCGGTCCGGATGCTCCGCCACAAACCGGGCTGTGATGTCATTCCCGGTCGTGCCGTCTGGGTGGAATATGTTGAAAACGCAAGAGACGTCGATCCCAACCTTGTCCATCGCACGCAGGATTAGATCGGGATCGTCGACCCCGTTGTAAAGGTCCAGGCGGCCGGTATGGCCGTGAAAGTCGATGACTCTCTGTTCTTCAATCATGTCGACCCTCTCCCTGCAGAATGCGGTGCAGATTCCCTGCGCAGATCAGCTCCAGCTCCGACTCGCTGATGTCCGTATGGTGAAGATAAAAGAGCATCGTCCCCATCGCCAAGCGGTCATACCACGAGCCGTACACAAAGCGCTCCGCCCCATACTCTTCGCACAGCGCCTCTACCTCCCCCAGCGGCTCGATTCGACTCAGTTCCAGGTACGCATTGGGCAGCGTCGTCATCAACGGCCGCACCCACAACGCGTGGCTGTAATGAGCGCCCACCAGTACCGTGACCAGCTCCGGAAAGGCGCTCAGCGTCGTCGCCAACTCGTCCGCATCGGCATCGGGCAGCGGAATCCACAACGGGATCCGGTTCTCGCTCAGCCACGAGAGCATGGTCCCGCATGCCCACGGCCTGAAGGGCAGCCCAACCTTACGCGCATTGTGCAACCGAACACTGTGCACCCGGCCCTGCTCGTGCAATCCTTGTATCTGCGCCAGGGAATCGGGCGTAGGCGTCATCGACCACTGGGGAAAGAGCCTGCTCTCATCCAGCCATTCTTCCAGAAATCCATTGCCATCTAGCGGGCTGACTTCCTCCGTCTGCGCGTGGTAGATCAGCGCCCTTTCAACCCCGTGCCGGTCCATCTCCGCCAGCAACTGTTCTCGATTGCGACAGGGAGATGGCTGATAGTGTAGATCACCAACCCGTACGTTGGCGTCAAAAACGGGAACACGCGGCCGGAACGAAAACTGAATAGACATATCTCTTAGCCCTGGCTTGTAAGTTTCGAACGGTAGTAGTCGCCGACCTTCTTTATAGCCGTGCTGAAATCGTCTACGTCCTTATCAGTGTAGGAGGGGCTCATCGGCATCACCACCGCCGTCTCCAGGAACCTCTCCCCGCCCGGCAGTGACATAGAGCCGTAGTCCATGGCCGCCGCCTTCTCGCCCGCATAGGAGAAATCAGCCGTCCCATAAGCGCGCTGCTGCGCCATCACAGGGTACTTGTAGACCGGATACACCATGTACGGCGAGTTGGCCGGCACGCCCTCCGCCTGCAACGCCGCCGCAAACTGCTCTGCCGTCGCTCCCAGTACCGCCGCGTCCACATGGAAACCGTAGACCCAGTACGAATGCGTCGCCTCCGGCAGAACCGGCTGCAATGAAAGACCCGCCTCTCCGTCGACAACCTCGTTCAGATGGTTGGCGACCCACTGCTTGTGCCGCACCGCGTCGGTCACCTTCTTCAGCTGTGCGATCCCCACCGCGCCCTGAAGATCGGTCATACGATAGTTCGGCGCCAGATAGTAATGCTCGTAGATCGGGCTGCGCGGATTGCCCTTGTCCGCAAACCATTTCAGCCGTTCGGCCAGATCGTCCCGGTTGCTGATCACCATACCGCCGTCGCCCGTCGTCATGTGCTTGCCGCCAAAACTGTAGCAGCCGAAGTCGCCCCACGTCCCGACCGGCCGCCCGCCATATTCGGCCAGCTGAGCCTGCGCGCAGTCCTCGATCAAATAGAGGTTATACTTTCGCGCCAGTTCAACATAGGCCTCCATCGGAGCAGGGTTGCCAAAGAGATGCACCACGATGATCGCCTTGGTACGTTCCGTAATCTTGGCTTCCACATCCGCAATGTCGAGATTGCCCGTCCTTGGATCGATATCCGCGAAGACCGGCACCGCGTTCTGGTAAAGAATGCCGATTATCGTACCCATATCCGTGATGCTTGTGGTGATTATCTCGTCGCCCGGATTGGGGTCGATAGTGCCCACCGCCGTATGCACCGCCGCCGTCCCCGACGTAACCGCCTGCGCATACTTGACCCCGTTCATCTCCGCAAAGTCTCGCTCAAACTGGTCGACCTTGGTGCCGCTCAGCCGGTTCAGCTTCCCGGAGCGGATCACCTCGATCAACTCGTTTATCTCCTCCTCGCCCATGTCCCACTGGGGCCCGAACGATCCGCTCCGCACCGGCGGCGAGTTGCGTTCGATTGCAATGGCCATTTCAGAACTCTCCTTGTAAAGTTTCGGCCGCGTTATCCTGTATGTCCCTGAACCGCGCGAACCGTTTCGGCGAATGGTGTTTACTAAGCCCGCTGACGCCGCATTGTGTCAGTCCAGGCGGAAGATCCGTCTGGGGTTCTCGCGGAAGATCAGGTCAGCCTCTCGCTGAGTCTGAATCGCATCGGCATACGCCCCGTACTCGAACCATGGCGCAAAGAGCGGCTGGTCCGTCCCGAACAGGATCCGTTCCGGCCCCAGAATGTCCATCGACCGGCGAATGGTGCCCGCATTGATGCCGCTGCTGCAGAACTCAAAGTACACGTTAGGCAGATCAACGACCTGACGCGCGCCCTCCGCATCATCCCCGTGCGCCTTGATTATCACCAGATCCGGATTGCGCTCCGCCGCCGACCGCACACCTGGATAGGGTGAACCCCCTTCATCCATGTGAATCTTGGTAGGCCGGCCAAACTTCGC
>DAOUHY010000423.1:0-13250 GCA_034428435.1 Caldilineaceae bacterium
GGAAAGGAGTAAAAGGGTAGATGAACACGTACGAATTGGTGTACATCATCCAGCCCAATCTGGATGATGAGGGTGTCAAAGCCGTGGATGACCGGATCAGTCAGGCCATCGGCGGCGAGGATGGGACAGTCGAGAGCACCGACTATTGGGGCAAGCGCCGACTGGCCTATCCCATCAAAGGCCACTTTGAGGGACACTACATTCTGCACAACCTCTCGATGCCTCCCACCGCGGTGCAGAACGTCGAACGACAGTTGCGGCTATCTGAAGATGTAATACGTTTTCTCGTTGTCCGCGTTGGGGACTGAGCTACGAAGGAGCATCGAATGTCTGACGAAAACAGAGTGAACGAAGCCGAACCGAATAGCGAAGAACAGCCGGTAGCCGAGACGCCCACGGGCGAGGATGCCCCCGTGCTCGCAGAGAGTCCGGAGGAGAGCGCTGCGCAGGCCGTTGCCGATACGGATGGAGAATCTGAGCCCGAAGCTCTCGCAGAGCCGGAGGCTGAGGCGGCTGCTGAGCCAGTGGTCGAAGCTGTCGCAGAGCCTGAGGTTGAGGCGGTTGCTGAGCCATCGGCTGTGGCAAGCGTCGAGTCAGATGCAGACAGCGGCCGCGAGAGGCAGGAGACCCCCACTTTTAACCGTGTTGATGGGCCGGCGATATTCAACCGCGCCAGGCAGGGCAATCAGCGCAGAAATCCCCGACACGTCGGCAACGACGTGCGTATCGACGAGATCGACTACAAGAACATACAGGTTCTCAGCCGTTTTGTCGATAACTACGGGCGCATTCACAACCGCCGCAAGACCCGCGTCACCGCCAAGATGCAGCGCAAAGTGACCAGGGCGATCAAGCGGGCCAGACATCTGGCCTTGATGCCCTACACAGGCGAACATATCCGCATCACCGGCAGACGCGGTTGATCGATTCATGGCCAAGAAGCGCAGAAGAAGAAGGCAGGAAGAACAGCCGCAGGTCGAGAACCGGCGTGAGGTTCGGTTGCGCGCCCGCGACAGGGAGCGCAACCTGCGGCTTACAGCGGTCGTCGGCGGGCTCGTGGGTGTGGCGCTGCTGCTGGTCCTGTATGGCGTGGTCAATGAGCTGATCATCAAGCCCAACAGCGTGCTGGCACAGGTCGAGGACCAGACGATCGTCACGCGCGACTTCTGGCAGCACACCCGCCTGCGCGAAAGCGAGCTGGAAAACCAGCGTTTGCGGCTGCAGATATTCGCCCAGCAGTTTGGGGATTCCAGCCTGTTCGCTTCCCAGATCGCTTCGATCAATGCGACGCTGGCCAGCCCGTTAACGCTGGGGACACAGGTCCTCAACGATATGATTGAAGGGGCTGTCCTGCAGATCAAGGCGCCGGAAGTGGGCGTGTCGGTGACCGATGATGAGGTGGAAGAGACGCTGCGGCAAGAGGTGGCGCAAGGGCAAGGTGCGCTGACGGTGCCGCAGGCCACGGCAACCGCCGACGCCGCCGTCGAAGCGACCGCGACCGCGGAAAGCTTTACGCCGACACCGGTCCCCTCACCGACGCCGACGCCGACGCCGGAAGACAGCTCGGACAGCGCGCCGACCGCCGTTGCGGCCGCCGCGGAGACAGAGACGCTGGAAGAGGCGCCCACACCGGAGCCGCCTACGGTCCTGACCGACGCTTTGTACCAGGAGGGGCTAAGCACGCTGGAGGATAATCTGCGCGAGAACGCAGGGATGAACCTGGCCAGCTATCGCGAAGTGATCCGGGCGCGTCTGTTACGTACAAAGATGTCGGAGACAGTCAGCCGGGACCTGGTATCCGACACAGAGGAACAGGTCCGCGTCCGCCATATTCTGATCTCCGTCGACCCTGAGCCGGAGCCGGCTGGCGAGACGGAGGGCGCGACACCCGCAGCCGAAACGACTCCTGCCCCGCCTGGAAGCACAGAGGCAGACGCTGAGAGCACAGTCGCGCCGGCGGCCGAAATAACGGTGGAGGTCGGTGGGGAGGACGAGACATCTCCGGCTGAGACGGCTCCACCCGCGCCCGAAAGCCGTGACGAAAACGGCGAGAGTCCAGAGGCGCCGACAGCCGAAGCGACGGCAGGGGACGGAGCGGAGGACGATGGGATTGGCAGCCCGCCCGCCCCGGAAATATGGAACCCTGACACCAACAACGACGGCCGTGTCGACGACGCGGAGGCGCTGGCCTTTGCGCAGATACTGCATCAGCGCATTCTGGACGGCGAGGATTTCGCCGATCTGGCACTCCGGTTCAGCAACGACCCGGGCAGCGGCTCCCAAGGCGGCGATCTGGGCTGGGCGGGCCGCGGGCGCTACGTGCCTGAATTCGAGGAGACGGCGTTTTCACTCGGGGTCGGCGAGATGAGCGCGCCGGTTAAGTCGACCTTTGGCTACCACATCATTGAAGTGCTGGAGCGCGACGATGAGCGGCCGAAGGAGGAGACCAGCTTGCAACAGGAGTATGCCGAGGCTTTCCAAACATGGCTGCAGGAGCAGGTACTGTCGCTGAATATCGACCGTCCGGACAATCTGGCCGCCATGCTGCCGCGCAATCTTGGGGATGCGGATGACCAGTAGGCTCGGTCGGCAGCGCTAGATCGTTTTGCAGTCAGGCTGTGGGACAATCAGAGATATAAGGGCGCCGGGTGTTATGCCCGGCGTTTCCTATTGGGGCAGGGGTTCCTGTGCGCCGGTCGCCAGGCAGGCGCGGATTTCGCTGATCAGCGCGCCGGCCTGCGGCCAGGTCAGCATCTCCAGCGTGCGCGGGCGGGGCAGTTCAATGGAGATGGCGCCCTGCAGTCTTCCGGGCTGCCCGCTCAGAACGAGCACGCGATCGGCGAGGAAGACGGCCTCCTGGATGCTGTGCGTGATCATCAGCGCGGTCTGCTGGCGGTCGCGACAGAGACGCAGGAGCTCCTGGTTGAGACGCTCGCGTGTCAGCGCGTCGAGCGCGCCGAAGGGCTCGTCCAGCAGAAGAAGCGCTGGACTTTGTAACAGCGCGCGCGTGAGCGTGACGCGCTGGGCCATGCCGCCGGAGAGTTGAGAAGGATAGGCGTCGGCAAAGGCTTCCAGCCCCATCAGGGCGAGCGCCGCACAGGCCCTTGCCCGGTCGTCCTTATCGAGCGGCTTATGCAGCTCCAGCGGGAGGAGGACGTTTTCGAGGGCCGTGCGCCATGGCATCAGATTCGTATTCTGAAAGACGAACCCGATCTGCGGCTGTGGGGCGCGCACGGGTACGCCTCTGAACTGTACCTCGCCTGCTGTGGGTGTCAACAGACCGCCGAGAATGCGCAGAAGCGTCGACTTGCCGCTGCCGCTGTTGCCGACCACACAGACAAACTCATGCTCCTGCAGGGAGAAGGAGACCTCTGCCAGCGTCGGCGTGACGCGGTTGCGGCGGGGATAGTTGTGGCTGACGTTGTGCGCCTGCAGTAGCGGATCTGTCATCGTTAGTCAGGGACAAAGTTGCCGGCGACCGGTTGTGAAAGGCTAGCAGCGGGATATATCACTGAATAAATTCATTGGTGTACATCTCTTCGGGCTGGACGAGCCGGTCGACAAAGCCGATCCGCAGCAGGAGCTCAGCCACCGTCTGCCATTCGGCATCGGTCGTGGCGCCGGGCGCGGCCTGCGGCCGCGGCTGCCAGAAAGGCAGCGAAGCATCGAAGACCAGGCGGTTGGCGGCCTCGTTCTCTCCACCCGCCTCCGGCACAAAGGTCAACGAGATTGCGAAGGACTCGTCCGGATTGGCGAGGGTATAGGCGACCGACTCCTGCAGGGCGCGCACCATGGCCTCGACCAGCTGCGGCTCCTCCTGCAGTGTGCGTTCGTTGGTGACGAGCCCGTTGGCGGGGATCTGCAGGTACTGATCGAGGGGGATCTGGACGGTTTCGATACCGGCGTTGCCGAGCACGACGGGCCCATTGACGGCGTAGTCCACGGCCGCGTCGACCAGGTCCTCGCTCACGGCGGAGGCCTGGGTGAAGCCGATGCTTTCCATCTGAATGTCGGCTTCGGTCAGTCCGGCCACGTCGAGGAGGGCCCGCAGCGCGATGTAGGTGGCGCCGAAGGGACCCGGCACGCCGACCGTGCGACCGGCCAGGTCGGCCGGTTCGTGGATGCCGGCGCCGGCCTTGGCAAAGACGGTGACGGGATAGCTGGTATACCAGTTATGCACGTATTTGACCGGCAACTCCTGGGCGCGGCCGAGCACGAGTTGGTCGCCGCTGGCGATCATGAACTGAAGCTCGTCGGTCGCGACCAGCTTCAGGTAGTCGTTTTCGAAGCCGTAGTCCAGCGAAAGCTCGACGCCCCTAGCTGCGAAAAATCCCTTCTCGATCCCGACATAGAAGGGTGCGAACTGCACGTTGGGGATGAAGCCCACACCCAAAGTGATGGGGCGCAGACTCTGCGGCTCGGCTGGCTGGGCGGGCGCGATGGGGGCACAGGCGGCCGCGGCGGCAATCAAGAGCGGCAGCAGAACCCAATTCAGCAGGCGAAGCAGACCCGCAGGGGTAAGCGCTGCTGAGCGGGACAAGACGGCGTTCGTCGGTGCGGTTGGATGACGGTCAGTGCAGTGTTTCATTCGTTCCTCTGAATATCTGAAATTGGAGATCTATCATAGAGGGAGCGCCTCTCAATCGCCGTCCGTCAAGCCGAGCTGCTTCCAGCGCAGGAGATAGCTTTCGAGCAGCGTAACGGTCCAGTACATCGACTGGGCGAGGAGCACGATCATGAGCACGGCGACGAAGATCATCGGCGTGTCGAGTACCCCCCGCCCCAGGTTGATAAGGAAACCCAGCCCTACGTCAGCGCCTACGAACTCGCCCACGACCGCGCCAACGACGGCCAGGATGACGCTCAGCTTGAGGCCGCCGAAGATGACGGGCAGCGCCGCGGGCAGCTCCAGCTTCAGAAAGAGCTGACGGCGGCTGGCGCGCAGCGAGCGCATCAGCTCGCGCAGGTCCGCGTCGACGTTGCGGATGCCGACAACGGTGCTGACCAGGGTCGGGAAGAAGACCATGATGGTTGTCACCAGCACTTTGCTCAGCAGGCCGCTGCCGAACCAGATGACGAGGAGCGGGGCGATGGCCACGACCGGGATGGTCTGGCTGGCGACGAGATAGGGGGAGAGGATGCGGTCGAGGGTGCGGCTGCGTCCGAGCCAGTAGCCGAGGACAAAGGCCAGGGTGAGGCCGATCAGCAGACCGGCGCCGATTTCGGTGGCGGTGGCCCGGGTATGGCGCAGCAGCGAGCCGTCGGCGGCCATCGCCAGCGTTTTCTGCAGTACGTGACCTGGGCGGGGCAGGATAAAGACGGGATAGTCCTGCCAGCGGACGAGCGCCTCCCACAGCAGCAGCGCCCCGCCGAGCACGAACGGAAAGGCAGCGAGGGCAGGATGACGCGCGACCCAGTCGCCGACGCGGCCGGTTTTGCGCCGGTGCTGCGGCGCCGGTTGTGCGACTGCGGGCGGCGTTCCCTGGTCTGTGCCGTCGTCGGCCGGCGCGCCGGGGAAGAGAATTGAACTGTCCTTCATCGTCCTGCTTTGCCTTGAAAATAAAATGACCCGAAGCGCAAGTTTGCTTCGGGTCCTGTATACAGTGCGGCCACGGCACTCTCAGCGTACGCCGAGAGCAGCCACAGGCAGCGGTTGGCGTACGCGTACTTCGCGCGGAATGCGCGCCGTCAAAACAAAACGGCCCGGGATACTGAACTCGTACCCCGGGCGTTGCGCGCAGCAGCCACTGCAAATAGCCAAAGAGAACGGGAACAGTACACGCAATTGCACTGCTCTCGCTCTTTGCACCTTCTCCCATCCGGACTATACCGTCGGCGTCGGAATCTCACCGAACTCTGCCTTGCGGCTCACGGGCTTGCCAAGTAGTTCCGCCGCTCCTATCGTTGAGAATGCAACGCATTTGCCTGGCTCACCGCCGGTCGGGAATTGGGCCTGTGCGGCCCTCACCCTGCCCCGAAGGTAGGTTATGCGGTTGTTGGAGTCATTATGGCAGAGTCTTGCCTTGCGCGTCAAGTCGGGGGCGGCCGGTCGATCTTTGGAGGATTTGGGGAATGACTTTCGGGGTAGACGGACGGGACGCCTAGCTTGGAGGTTATGCGCCGGCGCCGGATGCAGGGAGTTCAACTGCGGCGGCCGGCTCTTGGGCGTCGGAGGCAGCGTCCGCCTGGGGACTTTCGTCGATTTCGCGCAGGTGGGGGAAAAGGATGACCTCGCGGATCGTGTCTCGGTCGGTGAGCAGCATGGTGAGGCGATCGATGCCCATGCCGAAGCCGCCGGTGGGCGGCATGCCGTAGCTGAGCGCTTCGACGTAGTCGATGTCGACCGGGTGCGCTTCTTCGTCGCCTTGCGCGGCGCGGTAGTTTTCGTCGAGGAAGCGCTGCAGCTGGTCGACGGGATCGTTCAACTCGGTGAAGGCGTTGCAAAGTTCCATGCCGGCGGCGAAGCCTTCGAAGCGCTCAACCAGGCGCTCATTGTCCGGCATGCCTTTGGCGAGCGGGCTGACTTCGCGCGGGTAGTCGACGAGAAAGGTGGGCTGAATCAGCTTGGGTTCGCAGAATTTGGAGAGCAGCTGGTCGACGAGCTGGCCCCAGTTGTCCTCGGCGGCGGCGGCGATGCCGCGGTTGCGCATCTCGGTACGCAGGCATCCGGCATCGGTGAACTGCTCGTAGTCGATGCCGGATGCGTCGAGGATGGCCTGGCGGAGAGGAACGCGCGGCCAGGGTGGTGTAAAGTCGATGGTGTGCTCCTGCCAGGTGACAACGGGGCTTCCGGTCACCCGTTCGGCGGTGAAGGCGACCATCTCCTCGGTGCGCCGCATGACGTCTTCGTAGTCGACGTAGGCCTCGTAGAACTCCAGCTGGGTGAACTCCGGATTGTGCTTGAAGCTGACGCCTTCGTTGCGGAAGTCGCGTCCGATCTCGTAGACGGCGGGAAAGCCGCCGACGATCAGCCGCTTCAGGTAGAGCTCGAAGCTGATGCGCAGATAGAGGTCCTGGTGGAGTTGGTTGTGGTGGGTGACGAAGGGCTGTGCGGCCGCGCCGCCGTAGAGCGGTTGCAGTATCGGCGTCTCGACTTCGAGGAAGCCGGCGTCATCCAGGTAGGTACGCAGGGCGCGCACGACCACGGCCCGGTCGCGGAACAGGGCGCGCGCATCGTCGTTGGCCAGCAGGTCCACATAGCGCCGCCGGTAGCGGACTTCCGGATCGCGCACGCCGTGCCATTTGTCCGGCATCGGTTTGAGGGCCTTGGCCAGGAAGGTGATCTCCTGGACAGATATACTCAACTCGCCGCTGCGGGTGACCGAGAGAGGACCGCTGGCGCTGATGAAGTCGCCGAGATCGATGAGACGCTTCCAGACTTCGTTGTACCAGCCGTCGGGCAGGCTGTCGCGCTGGATGAAGAGCTGGATCTGCGCGCTGCCGTCGTCGAGGTCGGCAAAGCTGACCTTGCCCATCACGCGGATGCGCTTGAGACGGCCGGCCACGGAGACGACCGGCTGCTCGTCGGCGCCTTCGTCATAAAGAGCGCGGGCTTCGGCGATCGTATGGGAGCGGCTCACGCGCGCCGGATAGGGGTCGATCCCGCGGGCGCGCAGGGCTTCCAGTTTCTGGAGGCGGCTCTGTTCCTGGTCGCTCAGGTTTTCCGGGGCGAACAGTTCGCTGGCGTCTGTCACAGTACCTGTTCCTGGCAGGGCAGCCTGGGTGGCGGCAGGGTAACGGGCAGAGGGGGCTGGTTATTCGACGCGGACGATTTCGAACTCGATTTCGCCAGCCGGCGCCTCGACGCGCACAACGTCTCCTGCCGTCCGGCCGATCAACGCCTTGCCGATAGGGCTTTCGTTGCTTATACGCTCGTTGCTCGGATCGGTTTCGGTCGAGCCGACGATGGTGTAGATCTCTTCGTCGCCGTAGCCGTTTTCTCTGACGACAACGCTGCGACCGAGGGCGACCTGGTCATCGGGCGTCTGGGTATCGTCGATGATCTGCGCGTTGTGGATCTTGACCTTGAGTTCCCTGATGCGCCCTTCGACAAAGGCCTGGGCATTTTTGGCTTCGTCATAGCCGGCGTTTTCTCGCAAGTCGCCTTCGGCCTTGGCTTCGGCGATCTGCTGGGCGATCTGTTGCCGCCTTTCACTGACAAGATACGCCAACTCCTCTTGCAGAGCATTGAGGCCGCTTTGGGTCAGATAGACAGGACTTTCACTCATAGTTCTTGCTCGCTGGTTGCGGGGGAATATCTTTCACACAAATAGAGAGGACGCGGTCAAGGGCATGTCGATTTGCCGCCCTCAGCAGCGACCTCTGGAAAGTAAACGCCGACCCGGATCGTCAGGTCGGCTCTCGATCTGATACGATTATAGCTGAATCTTGGCAGAATGCAAACCCAGTGAACAGTTGTTGTACATCCCTGAATAGGGGTACGTTTCCGGCAACCGTAGAGGAATCACGCTGGGACCCGCAGTCAGCTCCTCTGATAAGAACCAAGATTGGGACCCTCCCGTTATTGAGAGATCGCAGTGTACCTATCCACCATCCGATCGTGTCACACGACCGCATGAATTTCGATGGATTTTCCCGTTTCTACGATGGCGATTACCGCGACTACAGAGACGACATTCCGCTCGTCCTGAAGACGGCGCGCGCGGCCGGCCGCGTTGCGTTGGAGCTTGGCTGCGGCACAGGCCGCGTGCTGCTTCCCCTGGTGGAGGACGGCTGTCATGTTATTGGAGTCGACACGAGCGCGGCGCTGTTGGCGATCGCCCGCCGCAAGCTGGCGAAGCAGGGCTATGCGTCCGAGACAGGGGTAGACGGCTCGCGGAAGGTCAGGCTGGTGCAGGCGGATATGACCAGTTTCGAGCTGGCCGAGAGGGAGATTGACTTCGCCTTCGTGGTCAGCAATACGCTGATGCACGTGACGACGCAGGCCGGGCAGTTGAAGGCACTGCAGTGCGCGCAGCGCCATCTGCGCGCGGGCGGTCTGCTGCTGATCGATCTGTTCAACCCGGACGTAGCCTACCTGGAGGCGATAGCGGGGATTCAGGAGCTGGCGGACTGGTGGGAGGACGGGGAAAGCGGGGCGACGGTGTTGAAATGGTCGACCCGGTACGTGGACGCGGCCCGGCAACTGCAGGAGACGGTTTTCGTCTACGAGGAGGTGTTTCCCGACGGGCGCAACGCGCAGACGCGGCTGTCCTTTCCGCTGCGCTTCTGGTGGCCCGACGAGGGCGCTATGCTCCTGGAACAGGCTGGGTTTGCGGTGGATGAACTGTACGGCGACTTCGACGGCAGCCCCTATCGATCCGACAGCGAGCGGCTGATCTTCATCGCGCGGAAGAAGTGAACGGCTCGCGGCGATACAGGCCGCGAGCCGCTGCAGGGGTCAACATTCGCTGTAGCCGCAGACATGACATTTGCGGCAGCCTTCGACATTGAGGAATGCCGCTTCGCCGCAGTCCGGGCAGAGGTCGCCGATGGGTAGCGCCAGCTGTTCGCCGGCCACGGCCTCTTTGTTTTCGGGCAGCTCGCTGAGGTGATCGGTAAGAACTTGGGCCACGCCGTCCGGCAGGCTGCGCACACGTCCGACACCGAAGCCCAATGGGCGCCCGCCGCCGATGCCGGCCATCTCGTCGATTACCCAGCGCAGCCGTTCGGAGGGCGGCAGGGCAGAGGGCATGCGCAGCGCCAGGCTGATCAGGCGGCCGATCGACTCGCTGACCGCGGTGACATCGCTGCCGGCCTTGCCGATGTTGAGAAAGACCTCGAACGGCTCGTGGTTCTCGTCGCTGTTGACCGTGATGTAGGCGGTGCCAAGAGGCGTCTCCTTGCGATAGCTGCTTCCCTGGAGCAGATAGGGGCGCGGCCGCTTGGTGAAGACGGCAGGATACTCGTCCTGTGAAAGCGCTGAAACAGGTTGGGCGCCGTTGGTTGACGGAACGCTGTGCAGCTGCTCAGGAAGCTCACCCTTTCTGTCCTTGACCGCCTTCGTCTCCAATACGACTTCCTGGCGGCTGCCGGTGACATAGACGGTGAGCCCCTTGCAACCCAACTCCCACGCCTGCATGTAGGCCTGCGCCACGTCCTCCTCGGTTGCGCCCTCAGGGAAGTTGCAGGTCTTGCTGATGCTGTTATCGATAAAGGCCTGGATGGCGGCCTGCATCTTTACGTGCTGCTCGGCGGTGATGTCGCTGCTGACGACAAAGGTGTTGCGAAATTCCTGGGACAGCTCTTCGACCTCCTGGCAGGAGCCCGTCTCCGCGACCCGGTGCCGGATTGCATCGGCCTGCTCGTCGCTGAGATCCAACCGCTGGAGGGCTTCCTCGAAGAGGGGGCTGGTATAGGGCAGCTCAACATCGTCATCGCCGTCCTTGAAGTGGCGGATATAGCCCAGTGCGAAGACCGGTTCACAGCCGTAACCCTCGCAGCCGCTGACGGTAGCGATGGTGCCGGTGGGCGCTACGGTCGTCTGTGCGGCATTGCGGATCCCATGGCGGCGAATGCCTTCGATGATCTTTTCCCAGTTGAGCGCAGGCCGGCCCCAATTGCGGCGATAGGAGACGAGCGGACGCGGCGGCGTCCAGCGCATCCCGCCGAGCTGGTCGGCGTCGTAAATGCTGCCGGCGTAGGCGAGGAAAGGCTGGCGTTCTGCGGCCAGATCGATGCTCATCTGCATGCAGTGGAAGCGGACGAACTCCATCACCTGGGCGGCGAACTCCTGACCCTCTTCGCTGCCGTAGCGGATGCCCAGCTTGAACATCAGGTCGCCGAGGCCCATGATACCGAGCCCGATGCGACGCGCCTTGAGGGCAGCCTCCTTCACAACCGGCACGGCAGGAAGGTAGGTGTTGGCGCTGACCACGTTGTCGAGGAAGTGGGTGCTTTCGCGTACGGTCTTGCGCAGGCCGTCCCAGTCGACCGCGGTGGCGCCGGCGCTGTCGGTTGTGACGTGCGCGCTGAGGTTGATCGAACCCAGGCAGCAGTTCTCATACGGCCCGAGCCACTGTTCGCCGCACGGGTTGGTGGCTTCGAGGTCATAGAGGTGGGGGACGGGGTTGCTGCGGTTGGCGGCGTCGATGAAGAGCGCGCCGGGTTCGCCGTTATGGTGGGCGTACTTGATGATGGTGGCAAACAGGTCGCGCGCTCTGACGGTTCTGGATACGGAGCCGTCGCGGGGGTTGCGCAGGTCGAAATCGCCGTCTTCCTTTACAGCTTGCATGAACTCGTCGGTGATGGCGACGGAGATGTTGAAGTTGGTGATCGTGCCTTCTTCGGCCTTGCAGCGGATGAACTCCTCGATGTCAGGGTGGTCGACGCGCAGGACGCCCATATTGGCGCCGCGGCGGGTCCCGCCCTGGGCGATTTCGCCGAAGGCCTGATCATAGACGCGCAGGAAGCCCACCGGCCCGGTTGCGCGGCCGGCCGAGGTGTGGACGATATCCTTTTGCGGACGCAGGCGGCTGAAGCTGAAGCCGTTGCCGCCGCCGGTCTGCTGAATGAGCGCAGCGACGCGGAGGGTGCTGAAGATGCCGTCGCTGGCGCGGCCCATATCGTCTTCGATGGGCAGCACGAAGCAGGCGGCCAGCTGACCCAGAGGCGTGCCCGCGCCTGTGAAGGTGGGGCTGTTGGGGAAGAAGCGCAGATCGGTGAGGAGGTCGTAGAAGATCCTGGTGGTTGCTTCGACATCGCCGCCGTGTTCCTCTTCCACCCCGGCAATGTGTCTGGCGACGCGATAGAACATGCCGGCGGGCGTCTCCAGAAGCTTTCCATCGATATCCCGACGTAGATAACGGCGCTCCAGGACTTTCAAGCTGTTCTCGCTCAGCTGGATTGCGCCGTCGTCCACATACGCCGGCCCGGAAACTCTTTGCTTCTCGCCCTTTACGACTTCGAAGGTCGTGAAGGCCTCCTGTGTTCTGGCGCCATTACGGGTGACGGTGGATTCGAGGGCGGACATGGGGATACTCCTTAGAAAAAGATGATAAGCGGGAATGAATTCGTGCTAGTGAGCAGTAGGACGACAAGAAGCAACAATAAGTTCAATAATAGAACAAAAGGTCTAGAAGGTCAATTACGGTCTCTGCTGCCGGTCGGTTTTGCGCTTATGGCCGCCCGTCTGTGTCACCTTCCTGGTCGCTGCGTCCCATAAGCCGGTCAACTTCGGATCGGATTTCACTGAGATCGCCAAAGTCCAGGTAGACGCTTGCGAAACGTATATAGGCCACCTGATCTACGTCGGCCAGTTGGTCCAGCACAAGATTGCCGATCATTTCGCTCGTGACCTCCGCGCGGCCTAAGCGCTGGATTCGATCTTCGACGAATTTGACAATACTCTGCATACGCTCGCTGCTGACGGGCCGTTTGACCGAGGCGATACGGATGCCGGCAAGCAGCTTCTGGGAGTCGAACGGTTCACGGTGGCCGTCCCGTTTGGAGACGAGCAGGCTGGGGGCGACATGCTCATAGGTGGTGAAGCGCTGCTCGCAATCCAAGCACTTACGGCGGCGACGGACCGTCTCGCCTCTATCGCGGGTATCGATTACATGGTGTTTGCCATGTCCGCAATGGGGACACTGCAATGTCCGTCTCCCGAGCAGTAGGCGTGGCTGTTTTAGGGAGCGCGATTCCCATTCAGACGGGTTCAGTTCGGTGCCCTTCGGCAACTTTACTGGGCCGTTTTTCGTCGGGGAACAACCTACATACTGTATCATATAACCCCAGGAGGTACAATATGTAGTACAAAGTTGCCTGTGTGCTTATTTCGGGACGTGAGCAAAGATATAACACATCCGGGGCCAACGCGCAAAAGGAATTTTCGGTAGACAGAAGTTATTTCGCGTACTGATAAACGGGGCCCTGCTGCGGTGAATGGGGCCTGAAGAGGAGGTCAGTGGGCGCAGTTCGACCGTGCAATATTGCCCGCGCGCGAGACAAAAGAAGAGAGCCTCGGCATCGCCGGGCTCTCTGTATATCCTATTGTAAGTATTTTTTGCTATGGAGCGCTACTGGCCGTTGTTGTTTTTGGCGCGGCGTAGAAATGCCGGAATGTCGAGGTCTTCACGGTCGAAGGAGCGGACGGGGAAGTCGATTGGCTCCTTGGGCTTCGGCTGCTGCGGCTGGGCGGGTTGGCTCGGCTGGGGTTGGTTCAAGCCGGGCTGGCGGATACTGCCTGTGGCAGGCTACCGGGTCGAAGCGGGCGGCTGTTCCGGACGCCGGTCTTTGTCAAAGCCGGTGGC
>DAOUHY010000424.1:0-18643 GCA_034428435.1 Caldilineaceae bacterium
CCCAGCGACTGACGAAGCGATGCAAACACGCGAGGCGGAGAGGGAGGGATTTGAACCCTCGAGGGCTTTCACCCTACGAGCTTTCCAGGCCCGCGCACTCGGCCAGACTATGCGACCTCTCCGAACTGAAAGCGTCGGCCCACACTGCAACCTGGCGCCGACTCTCTTCAAAAAGCCGAATCAGTATAGCCAAACGGCATGGGACAGGCAAATCTGGGGCACTGAGGATGCGATGCAAAACGCCCGCCGCAACACGCAGTACCGCCGATTTCGCTTCCCCGCGAAATGACAAATGTCCCTACTGCCTCCCGGCCAGCCAGCGCGCCGCGTCCTTGGCAAAATAGGTCAGTATCATGTCCGCGCCAGCCCGCTTGATACTGGTAAGGCTCTCCAGAGCACACTTTTCCAGGTCGAGCCAGCCATTTGCCGCGGCCGCATGCAGCATCGCATACTCCCCGCTCACCTGATACGCGGCCGTCGGCAGGTTGAACTCCTTCCGCACCGCCGCCAGCACATCCAGATAGGGCAGCGCAGGCTTGACCATGATCATGTCGGCCCCCTCAGCTACGTCTAGCGCAACCTCCTTCAGCGCCTCGCGGCGATTGGCCGGGTCCATCTGATACTGGCTGCGGTCGCCAAAAGAGGGTGGGCTCTCCGCAGCCTCGCGGAAAGGCCCGTAGAAGCTGCTCGCGTATTTGGCCGCGTAGCTCAGGATCGGCACATGCTCCAGCCCGGCCCCGTCCAGCGCACCCCGGATCGAACCCACCATGCCGTCCAGCATCGCCGACGGTGCAATGATGTCTGCACCGGCTTCGGCATGCACTACCGACGCCCGTCCCATCAACTCCAGTGTCGGGTCGTTGAGCAGATAGCCCTCCGGCAGCGCACCGTCGTAGGCGTCCACCGTCGGCAAATTAACAATCCCGCAGTGCCCGTGATCCGTATACTCACAGAAACACATGTCGGAAATAACGATCAGTTCCGGCGCGGCCTCCTTGAGTGCCCGGATCGCCTCGGGCACCACCCCGTGGGGATTGAAGTTGTCGCTACCGCACCAATCCTTTTCCTCCGGTATGCCAAACAGGAGCACTGCCGGAATGCCGAGCTCCAGGACCGAATCGGCCTCCCTGGCCAATTCGTCTACCGAGAGCTGGAACTGCCCTGGCATCGAAGCGATTGGGCGGCGTTCGCCCCGTCCGTGGCGCACGAACAGCGGATAGATGAAGTCGGCCGGCGAGAGCGCTGTCTCACGTACCATCCGCCGCAGCGCCGGGCTGATCCGCATCCGCCGCGGGCGCAGAACCCGCTCCGCAGCAGTCGCATGACCGTTGATGGTAGTCTGTACAGGCTGTAAGGTATTCATAGTTTCTGTGCCATGTTCCCTATTGAATGGCAAGCAAACGATATCGCGGCCACCGCCTGCCCCGCATCACATGAGTTGACCCCAATATAGATTCGTCTCGTAAGGGAATGCAAGCACGCCGTCCTCCTGGTGCCGGTCAAATAGCGCACGCAGGGCTTGGACGAAGCACTTGTGTCGCCGGTCAGAGGGCAGCGGCGAATACGAAGATGAGAGAGCCCGCCCTCGCAGTTGATCCCAGGTATAGAACTGAGCATTTGGAAAGCTGGTTTGCGCCAGCGGTGCACCGTTGTCCAGAAAAATGTCGATTGTCTCAGATCTAATGTTTTTTTCCGCTACCTTCTGGTAATCCTGGGCCAGTTCCTCTAAAATCGACTCGTACTTCCGCGTCACAATGGATTGGGCGGCAGGTCGGGAATTCCACACAAGTACAATCCAGCCGGCAGGCCGCAAGATCCGTCTGAACTCCTCCCGCGTACGCGCTGGCTCGAACCAGTGGAACGCCTGTCCCGCGGTCACCAGATCGAACGATTCCCCGGGCAGACCGCTGCTTTCCGCAGTCCCGTCTACGCTGCGAAAGTTTCGCCGGCCGCGCAGGTATCGGTCTCCCGCCTCGCGCATGGCCGCGTTCGGCTCAACCCCGGTCACGTCGCAACCAAGTTCGACGAATGGCTCAGCCAGAAATCCTGTTCCGGAGCCGACATCGGCCACTCGCCAGTCGCTTGCAAGACTGATCTCTCTCTGCAGAAATGGAATGATCGCCTGGGGATAGCGCGGCCGGTACCTGAGATAATTCTCGGCGCGACCGTTGAAGCGGACGCTGGAATCCGGCGTCGTCATCGGCGGCGGCTGGCAAAATAGGATTTCAGACTCTGTACCAGCCCCTCGACAGTACGACTCTCGGCCACCACCTGCACCGGCAGCTCATGCCGCCGCGCCGCCTCCGCCGTCATCGGGCCGATGCAGGCCACGGTCACGTCACAGAGCATGCCGGCGTCACCGCTCTCGGACTTGAGCCGGCTCACAAAATTGTGGACTGTCGAGGCGCTCGTAAACAGGACGACGTCCACGTCTCCCTGCCAGAAATGTTGCGGCAGATCATCTCCGCCATGGCCAACAACCGTCTGGTAGGCAGCCACTGCCCGTACCTCGGCGCCGGCCCGCTGCAAAGCCTTTACCAGCACCGGACGCGCAATTGCCGATTGCGGCAGAAATACACGGCTTCCCCTGCTCACATGTAGGCTGGCAGCCAGCGATTCCGCCACATATTCATCCGGCAACAGGTCTACGACGAGATTCAACTCCTGTGCAATTGCCGTCGCCGTGGCCGAGCCAACGGCCGCCACCTTTGTTTTGGACAGGGTTATGCTTTCAAGCCCTATGCCCAGATCTCGCAACCGGTCGGCCAATATATATACGGTGTTGGTGCTGGTCACAATAAGCCAGTCGAATTGGCCGCGGGCCAGCTCAGTGAGCGCTGCATCGAATTCGGCAGAATCGGCGCAAGGCTCGATCTCGACCGTCGGATAGTGCAACACTTGGGCGCCCTCTGCTTCCAGCAATCGAGTCAGATCCGGCGCCTGGCGTATGGCGCGCGTGTTGGCGATTCGAAGGCCTGTTAGATTCTGCGTAGTCATCTGAGGCATTCTCTCTTCTCTGGATGGAAACCGATATTTGTCGACTATCGCCGCCGGTTCTGGTCCGGCATTACATCGATCTCGGTGATCTGCTCAATTATCTCCTTCGCTCCTCGGCCTAACATCTCTTGCGCAAGCTCCCGGCCCATCTGCTCGGACTCGCCAGGCGAGCTGCTCATTCGCCCATCGACCTGAAGGCTGCCGTCCGGCGCACTGATCCGGCCCCTGAGTCGTAGAACTCTCTCCGACTTCTCGTCTGCCGAGTCTCGGACATCCTCACCAGTCCCGTGGCACTCTCCCAGCGCGCCAACCGAAGCGCGACAGCCTCCTCCAAGTTCGTCAAGGAAGGCCCGCTCAGCCGTCACTGCCGCGCGTGCCTCCCTGTCATCAATGCCCCCAAAAAAGGCCTGCCATTCAGCCTCCGGCCTGCACTGCACTGCCAGCGCCCCCTGACCCGGGGCCGGCAACATCGTCCCAAATGGCAACGTGGCCGAAATGCGATCCGCCAAGCCCAACCGCTTCAGCCCGGCCACCGCAAGAACCACGGCGTCATACTCCCCGGCCGGATCGAGCGCTTTGCGCACACGCGTATCCACATTGCCGCGAATATCCAAGATCCGCAGGTCCGGGCGCCTCGCCAGCAACTGGGCCGCACGTCGCCGGCTGCCCGTACCGACCACACTCCCTTCGCGAAGCACCGAGAGACCGTCCTCGAGCGTCTCTTTTGCCTCACACGCGTCCCGTACAACCAGCGCATCTGCAACATCGCCCCTGGCCGGAATCGCGCCCAGAACCAACCCTTCAGGATCAGCAACAGGCAGGTCCTTCAAGCTGTGGACGGCTCCGTCTATTCTGCCCTGCCGCAGCCTCTCTTCCAGTTCCAGCGTGAACAGCCCTTTCCCGCCAATGCTCGGCAGAGGTCGGTCCTTAAGCTTGTCTCCTCTGGTCTGGATGATGACCGTTTCGACTGACAAACCAGGATACAGCGCGCGCAATCGCGTGGCCACATGCTCTGTCTGCCAGAGGGCCAGCGCCGAACCTCGGCTGCCTAGACGGATATGACGAGGGGTGGACATTCCTGGTCGGAAACGGTCGGCTTGCCGCCAACACCTGCTTCGGTCGCGGCATGTTTAGTCGGCTCAGCCCAAACGCGAAGAAATCTGCTGGCTGGGCAAATCCCAATACTCTCTATCTCAGAGATGGGGTAAGCATAGCAGTAGCCCATTCACTGGTCAAGTGTAGCCGTCCTGAGGGTGCGTCCCAATATTGGGGCGAACTTTCGTATACCTCTGGAGGCACCCAAGCCATGGTCAGTTCCCATTCCAGTTTCCGCCAGAATAAGCGCCGTCTCTGCCAAATGACTACTGACCACTGCTTTTCTGGGCGGTCGGGCCTATTCGGCCCTCCCTTGTGCGGGGGCTCCGCCCCCGCAACGCCCCCGGGGAAACCTCTCGCCGCAGCGAGTTTGCGGGCAATTCTAAGTTGGCCGCCCGCGGCGGCCGGTGCTTCCCCACCCCGCGTCGTGGCGGGTTCCAACTGTGACCCAGCGCAGGCAAGGCGGGCGAAGCAACGCCCAATCTAGGCTGACGTACAGCGCAGCGACCATCAAGATTCCCCCATAGTAATCCTGACGGTGCGTTCCGTCATACCGGTCCCAGGCAGATGGCACGCAGTGCGTACACAAAAGAAGCTTAGCGGTTACCGATTCCGTACAATCCTGCGATAGAATTTAACGTAGGTAACTGCGGCATTGTCTATTGCCGCATCCGCGACATTCAAGTAAAATGGGGCAGTTTATTCTGAACTCGGTTGGGAACCTATGACGACTCTGCGCCTGCCCGGCCTCGTTGATGCACACGTCCATCTCCGCGAACCGGGCTACATACAAAAGGAAGATCTCCATTCCGGCACTTGCGCTGCCTTGGCTGGCGGCGTGACCACCGTTCTGGACATGCCCAACACCGTTCCACCCACCTCCACTCCGGCCAATTTCCAGGAAAAGGTGAGACTGGCGGAAGAAAAGGCAGTTTGTGATGTGGGCCTGTTTGTCGGGGCAACCGTGGCCGATGGCGATGCCTACCTCCCGGTTGCATCGCAGGCTTGCGGCCTCAAAATCTACGTCAACGAAACATTCGGCAGCCTGCGGATCGAAGAGCTGGGTCTACTACATCGCCTCTTCCGCACGTGGGCGCAGCGCGCCGATGAAATAGACGGCTGGAGACGGGCCGCAACAAACACTGGGAACCGGCGCAACAGCCCAGTGCAGGCAGCCGCGTCCACACTTGGCCCTGTCGCCGTTCACGCCGAAGAGCTGATGGTACCAGTCTGTCTGACTCTCAGCCATCTCTACCATGTCCCCCTGCATATCGTACATGTCAGCCGCCGCAGCGAGATCGAACTCATCCGTGTAGCCAAAGAGAAGGGCATCCCGGTCACCTGCGAGGCCACCCCCCACCACCTCTTTCTGACCGAAGAGGACTATGACCGCGGCGGCAACCGTTTCGACATGCGGCCCAAACTGGCCGCGCCGGACGATGTGGCGGCCCTGTGGGAAAACCTCGATATCATTGATATTTTCGCCACCGACCACGCGCCGCATACCTTTTCAGAAAAAGGCATGCTGTCACCAGGAGAAATCGAGAGAGAGGACGAATCTGGTGGCAGTACCCACACTCCGATGCCCGGCGTCCCCGGCGTCGAAACCATGCTTCCCCTCCTGCTCACAGCTGTCGATGCCGGCCGGCTTGAACTGGACGACCTGCTCCTGCGCTGCGTCGATAGTCCACGCCGCATCTATGGTCTCGCAGAGCAGCCGCAGACTTGGGTCGAAGTGGACTTGGACATATCGTATGAACTGGACGACGCCGGCATGCGCACACGTTCCGGCTGGACGCCCTTTGCCGGGCGGCCGGTGAAAGGCCGCGTCGAAAAAGTCGTGTTGAGGGGTGAAACTGTCTTTGACGGCGAACGGGTCCTGGCATCTCCCGGCGCCGGGCGCGTACTTTTCCAAGAGCATGCGCAATGAAAATGGAATGCCGGCCTGACTCCGATTCCCACCTTTCATACAACCCATACGGCGTGGACGATTCCGGTCTCTGGACTGCGATGTGTCGGCTTGAGCGCACTCTTGGCGTGAGCTTCAATCGGAGAGCACAGGTAAGGAGAATATGACAATCACAATAGAGAGCTTTGCTGGCGAAGACATTCTGAGCGTCAATCAGTTCGATCGCGCCTCGCTTAATGCCATCTTCGGGATTGCCCACGAAATGCGCGTGCTGGTTGAGCGTTTCGGCGGCGCCGAGATGTTGCAGGGCAAAATCCTGGCCAATCTCTTCTATGAACCTTCCACGCGCACCAGCTCCAGCTTTACAGCGGCAATGCAGCGCCTCGGCGGCCAGGTAATTCCCATTAACAACGTCCAATACAGTTCAGTCAGCAAAGGCGAAAGCCTGCCTGATACCATACGCACACTCGAGTGTTACGCCGACGTAATCGTGATCCGCCATCCGGAGGTGGGCGCCGCCGCAACCGCCGCTTACTATGCCGAAAAGCCGGTAATCAACGCCGGCGACGGCGTCGGGGAACACCCGACCCAGGCCCTGCTCGATCTCTTTACAGTGCAGGAAGAGCTGCAGCAGATTGACGGACTTACCGTTGCGATGGTGGGTGACCTGCGCTACGGGCGCACTGTCCACAGCTTGACCAAACTGCTCGTGAACTACAACGTCTCCTTCATTTTCGTCAGCCCGGATATTTTGCGCCTGCCCGCCGACGTGCTGGAAGCTGTTCAAGCTTCAGGTCATTCCTTTAGCCAGGTCGACGACCTGCACTCGGTGATCGGTGAAGCCGACGTGCTCTACATGACCCGTGTGCAAAGAGAGCGGTTTACCGATCTGGCCGAATACGATAGGGTCAAGGACTTTTACGTAGTCGACCAGGACCTGATGGCCAAGGCCGGCAAGAATATGATCGTAATGCACCCGCTGCCCCGAGTCGGTGAAATCAGCTACGCCTTGGACGACGACCCCCGGGCCGCATACTTCCGCCAGATGCGCAACGGCATGTACATCCGGATGGCGTTGCTCGCCGCCCTTCTTGGCAAGGCCTAACCGTGAATGGCAGATGTGAGTTCTCCCACGATGCCGTTCAACTCCGCATCCTACGTTGACAGGAATGGTTCTCTAACTGTTGACCACGCACTTCGATTTCTTTCCAAAAATTCACTATGATTTTGACGTCATGACTGCTCTCCTCTATAATTTCCTCTAGCCCGTCCCGTGGAGGATATAATAGTGCTGCCCTTTGCTTGATGGTTTAGGTAGCCGTTCAACGTCGAATTCCCCGGCTTCTGGAATCAACAAAGGATTCACCAGTCGAATAGAGCGGAGAACCAAATTCGCCTGACTGGGTCGGATGCGCCCTGATTCCCACATGGCGCAACTTGGATGCAGAAGGAAGGTAAGTATGAATCGGATTGTGATCACAGGCATGGGCGCGATCACACCCATTGGCAACGACCCAGGCACATTCTGGAAAAATCTGCTAATCGGTAAATCCGGCGCTGGCGCGTTGACACTTTTTGATGCCGGGGATATGCCCTACAACATCGCTTGCGAGGTGAAGGAATTCAACGCGCGGCAATACATGGATCGTAAGTTCATTCGGCGCACGGCACGCGCCACCCAGTTTGCGGTTGCCGCAACTAAGCAGGCGTTGACCGACTCCTGTCTCGAAATCACCGACGCGAATCGTGATGAAATAGGTGTGATGATGGCCACTGGCGGCGGCGGCATCATCGAAATTGAGTACGCTACCGAAAAACTGGTCGAAAAGTCCTGGAAGACCGTGGGCCCTTTTGTCGTGCCCAGTGCCATGGCCAATGCAGCCAGTTGTGTCGTCTCTATGGCGGTAGGCGCCCGCGGTCCAGTCATGACCAGCGCCGCCGCCTGCGCCAGCGGCCATTACTCGATCTTGGAGGCATTCCATTTTCTACAGAGGGGCGAAGCCGACGTGATGATCGCTGGCGGCACTGAATCGGCCATTTCAATGTTGACTTTTGCCGCCTTCGGTAATATGGGACCTCTCTCCAAAGACACTGACAGGCCGCAGCAGGCCTGCCGCCCATTCTCTATCGATCGCAATGGCTTTGTCAGCGGCGAAGGAGCAGTTGCGATGATCATGGAAACCGAGGAGCATGCCCTGGCCCGTGGCGCCGAAATCTACGCCGAAGTCCTCGGCGGCGCGCTGACCGGCGATGCCTACCACCTCACCGCGCCCGACCCCAGCGCCGACGGCGCCAGCCGTGCCATTCAGAAAGCCCTGCGTTTTTCCAACCTCGCTCCCGAAGATGTGGACCTGATCCTCGCCCATGGTACCGGCACCGAGCTGAACGATGAGGTCGAAGCGCTCGCCATCCGCCAGGTCTTCGGTCAACCGACGCCGAAGACCACCAGCATAAAAAGCATGGTCGGCCATGCCTTGGGAGCCGCCGGAGCAGAATCAGCGCTGGCCGCGGTCATGGCCATCCGCGAGAACATCATCCCTCCGACGATCAACTACACCGAAGACCCGGAGTTGGGCGTCGACGTAGTCGGCAATGAACAGCTTGTTTTCCCCGTCCGCTGCGCAATCGTCAACGCCTTTGGCTTCGGTGGTCAGAATGTCGTTGCCGCCTTTGGAGAATACGACGGCTGACAGTGAGTTGCTTTGCTCCAAAACCACACTGGATCGGATGAAGCCGCCAGGACATTTGATCCGGTGGCCCTATCCGAAGCGTCTCTACAGAATTCCCCAAATTCGCGTCAAGCCCGCTAGCACCAACAGCCCCGCTACGAGGAAGGTCAGTGCCCCATTCCGCAAACGCACCGTCTCGTCCGACCTCTTCGTCCATATCCAGCCGGCGTGCAATATGATGATGGCCAGCAACATCGTAATCGGATGTTCGATTGTGCGGGCTGCATTTGCTCCGATAATGCCCAAACTCGCGCCTATTCCCCACAGGATCAGCCCCAACAGCAGCTGGATATCCACTACGATGATAGCGTACGTTCCGATGCGCTGCTCTAGCTGACTCCACTCTTGCCCGCGCAGCCAGTTGACCAGAAACGCCGCCACCGCAACAACCAGTGCCAGCGACGCCAGGTAATGCCAGCCGTCATGGGCTTCTGTGAAAAAGTTGTACATTTTATGAGAGTTCCCCTTAAGGTATCCTTACATCTCTTGAGACGGGTGTACACACATTGACCCCATACGCGATATTATGGCACACGTACCTTCATTACCGTATGCGATCATCCCATGAAATGGTTGTTTCAGCGTGCTTCTGGTAGACTTCACGAAAAATGAGCGTCAACCATTGGCGCGGCGGACAGCCTGCAATCTTGCTCTACCGAGCTCGATTCCTGGTATTGTAAAATGGGCGGTGGCCTTCTAACTGGCATGGCGGAGCGTAAGCATTCCAAAAAACTTAAAGGGCAAGTAGCGATCATTACCGGTGGCGGACGCGGCATCGGAGCCGCTGCCGCCCACCTGTTGGCCTCCGCCGGCGCAGCTGTGATCCTCACCGCCCGCAGCGAAGACCAGATCGAAGCAGTTGCCAGGCATATCCGTCTTGCAGGGGCGCGGGCTATCGCTGTGCCTTGCGATGTAACGAACTCTGAAGAGATCGAAGAGGTTGTCGAGGCGGCCCTGACCCAGTTCGACCGGGTCGATATTCTGGTCAACAATGCCGCCGTCATCTGGCCGGTAGAGCAGGTCTATGAGGCTGACCCCGAGGAATGGGCCTACAACATCCACTGCAATCTCGTCGGACCATTTCAAATGGCCCGCAATGTGTTGCCGGTCATGATCGAACAGGGCTACGGCCGTATTCTTAATGTTAC
The DNA here is from genome assembly GCA_034428435.1 of Caldilineaceae bacterium. GTDB lineage: Bacteria > Chloroflexota > Anaerolineae > Caldilineales > Caldilineaceae > Bin5. Next base: position 9,879 of record DAOUHY010000424.1, read on the forward strand.
CAGCGGCGCGGCCGACAACGTCATGCCCGGTTGGAGTGCCTACTGCGCTGCCAAGGCCGGGCTCAACATGCTCACGCGCTGCCTGGCCGTGGAGTTACAGACCGACGGCGTGGCCGGTGTAACCGTAAACGCGCTCGCACCCGGCATGGTGGATACAGAGATGCAGGCCGACATTCGCAGCATCGATACCCACGACTCAAACCTGGACTTCAGCCTTTTCCATGAAGCCCACCGACAGGGCACTTTACTGAGTACAGAATCCGCTGCTCGCCTGATCTATTGGCTAGTCGGCCCTTGGAGCCAGGAACGCTCCGGTCAGATTTTCTCCCGCTCCGATGCCCGCTGGCTTGAACAGGTGGAGCAAGACCTGGCGTAACACATTTCTTACCAACCCATTTGGAGGCTTTGCACTGATGGCATATGAACGGATAGTCGTTCCCAGCGAAGGCAAAAGGATCGACATCGATCAGAATGGAAATCTGCAGGTACCGGACAATCCCATTGTCTGCTTTATCGAGGGCGATGGCACCGGTCCGGACATCTGGGCGGCCAGCCAGCCCGTACTGGATGAGGCCGTGGCCAAGGCCTACGGCGGACAGAAAAAGATCGTTTGGATGGAAGTCTACGCTGGGGACAAAGCCAATGACGTCTACAACGAGATCGTCTGGTTGCCGCAGGAAACCTTGGACGCCATCGATGACTATATGGTCGCGCTCAAAGGCCCTCTGACGACCCCGGTTGGCGGCGGCATTCGCAGCATCAACGTCGCCCTGCGCCAGCGCCTGGATCTCTACGCCTGCGTTCGTCCCGTTCGTTACTTCAACGGCGTCCCCAGCCCGGTAAGGCATCCGGAGCTGGTTGACATGGTGATATTTCGCGAAAATACTGAAGATATTTACGCCGGCATAGAATTCGAAGAAGGCACTGAGGAGGCCGAGCGCTTCAAACAGTTGTTCAGTTCGGCTTTCGCCGAAAGCTACGCCAAAGTGCGCTTCCCAGACACAGCCGGCTTCGGAGTCAAACCCGTCAGCCAGGAAGGCACCGATCGCCTCGTACGCGCCTCCATCCAATACGCGCTCGACAACGGTCGCGAGAGCGTCACCCTTGTGCATAAAGGCAACATTATGAAGTTCACCGAGGGCGCCTTCCGTAACTGGGGCTACCAGACCGCCGACCAAAACTTCGGCGCACAACTCCTGGACGGCGGTCCCTGGCGTCACCTGCCGGCCGCCGACGGTGGAGACATAATCATCAAGGACGTTATCGCCGACGCCATGCTGCAACAGATCCTGACGCGACCGGCAGAGTACGATGTGTTGGCAACACTGAATCTCAACGGTGACTACATCAGCGACGCCCTCGCTGCCCAGGTGGGCGGCATCGGCATCGCACCCGGCGCAAACATCAACTACGAGACCGGCCGCGCCATCTTTGAAGCCACCCACGGCACCGCGCCCAAATATACAGGTCAGGATAAGGTGAACCCTTCGTCGGTAATCTTGTCCGGCGAGATGATGCTCCGCCATCTCGGTTGGAATGAGGCCGCCGACCTGATTATCCAGGCGATGGAAGAAACCATCGGCCAAAAAAGGGTCACTTACGACTTTGAACGGTTGATGGAGAGCGCCATTCTACTCAAATGCAGCGAATTCGGCCAGGCCCTGATCGAAAATATGTAGTATTTCGCCCCCGAAACCAGTTGCCCGGTTCAAAGTGGCCCGCGCACTCTGCGCGGGCCTCCCTGTTGGCGGCCGTGCCTCCAGCAAGCCATGGAGGAATTTGCATATCCGACTAAACTCTCTCAATGGCAGAAACACTCTATAGACGCTGCCCCGGCTGCGGCCAATTTGCCCCGGAATCAGAAGACCTCTGCAGTCACTGCGGACGTTCCTTCGACACCCTTCCATCCAAGAGCAACGCCAGGAGATGGGGGATCCAGACCGTGATCGCCGCGGTCCTTTTCACTCTGCTGCTGCTCTCTCTTATCTTTGAGTTCCGTCCCCAGATTCTCGGTTCCCCTGCAACGCCGGTGGCAGACCTCCCTTCCACACCTACGCCATCCAGCGAAACCGAAATTCGAGAGGTCCATTCAGACGTAGCCTCAAAACCCACCCAGACCCCCATTCCCGAACCGATTGTTCTTGTCGAGAGGAACATGAATGTTCGCGGTGGACCAGGCACCTACTATCCCATTGTCGGCGCAGCCAAACCGGGCGATCAGTTTCCTATCATTGGCCGCAACGAGACCAGCGACTGGTGGCGAATCTGGTACTACGGGACTCTGGCATGGATCTATGCCCCTTTGGTGACGACGGCAAATATCGAAGACACCACGATCGCAGTTTTCATACCTCCCAAGCTCACTTCCGCCCAGATCTTTCAAAAAGTTTCACCGGCTATCGCGTACGTTCAGACCGAAGAAGCAAGCGGCAGCGGCGTTCTGTTCGAAGGCCGGTACGTCGTTACCAACCGCCACGTCGTCTATCCCTTCGATACTGCACGCGTCGTCTTCCCCAACGGGGCTGAGTTCGATGGCGTTCCGGTAAGAGGATGGGACCTGGAGGCCGACCTGGCCGTTCTCGGTCCAGTCGACATCGCCACCGAACCTATACCCCTGATCGACGGAGAGACCACGCCCATAGGCGCCGACATGTACCTTATCGGATACCCGGCCGAATTTGAATCTTTCCCGCAGCCGACGATCGTTAAGGGAATCCTGTCCCGCCTGCGTCAGAGTGATTCGGGCCGGATCACCTACTTCCAGACCGATGCTTCAATCGCCGGCGGCCAGAGCGGCGGCGCGCTTGTCTCGGACACGGGGGCGGTTATCGGCATCAGCGGCTCCAGTATCGCTGACGGAGTGTTCGCGCTGGTGGCATCATCAGCCGACCTGCTTCCCCGCATAAGGCAACTCATAGCCGGCGGAGGCGATCCAGTCGAAGGCGATCGCCGGCGGAGAGCAGCCGTCAACTATGACGGCGGCATCGATCTGCTCGGGTTTGCCCTGGAGCAAGGCGAAGATCGCCTCCCCACGCAAGAGACCATAGGTCTGAAGCCGGATCTGCCGCTCTGGGTGGGCATGCGATGGAGAACAGGCTCTGATCAGCAAGTCGATTTCGCGATCTCGCTCCGCATTCATGACGAGTCGGGAAACAGAGTTTTCCAACAAGATGAAGTCCTGACTGACTCAGGGTCCAGGGCCACGAGCCAGTGGCAGGAACAGGAACCTGTCGACACCTGGTTTGAACTGGGAATCCCGGCCGACCTTCCACCGGGAGTGTATGAGTTGCGCCTGATCGTTTACAATATCGAGACCCTGACTCCGACAGTTGAGATCGAAGTCTGGGAGCCGGATGTGCTCCTTGCGCGCATGCGTTGGGGCGAAAGGCAGTAGATTCCAGAGCAGTTCCCGCAACGGTCCAACTGGCAACTCTCAGGGCCTATCGCTTCGCATACCCGTGCCCGTTCGTTTCGGCAATATTGATCAACAAAAATCAGGATCTCTCTTTCCGATTCTCGGTAAGCCTCCTTCTTGCCCAGCCTTCACGACAGTTCAGAGATACTTCAAGCCTTACTTCTGACGGAGTTGTACTGTTCCAATATCCAACATTCTCCCGTCTGAATTGACAGGATCACCGGTGATGATTATGATTTGTCTATCTATTCGTTCCTTTTGGAACAAGGCACGCCGAAACCACCACTCAACTCAAATTCGTTAGCCGCAAAAGGAGTTCCCAGCCAATGGCCGCCCTCGTAGCATCGATCTACAGAGGCATATCCTACAGAGGAGCGGAGGGCCAGTGGGCCTGGATACTGCACCGGGCCAGCGGCCTCGGCATCGTGCTCTTTCTGTACATGCACATCGTCAGTATCTTCATTGCCGCAATTGGACCGGGTCCGTATGCATGGGTTCACGCGACCTTGTACACGTCGCCGCCGGCCAAAGTTCTGGAAGTCTTTCTCCTTTTCGGAGTGCTTTATCACGCATTCAACGGCATGAGAATCATCATCATCGACTTCTTCCCGGCATTAGGAAAGTACCAGCGGACGATTGTGCGCATCGAACTGGCGCTCGTCGTGATTGTGCTTGTGCCCGCTGCCATCATCACCCTGCGGGGCATCTTCTGAGGAGTGAAAAATGGCGACATCTTCGAGCCGGCCGGTCCAAGGGAAGATACACTACGGCGCACCCAATCACGAACGCAGAATCTGGCTGTTCATGCGTCTTACCGGGCTGGTGATGTTTATTACAGTTGTCTTTCATCTTCTCTATATGCACATGGTCGTGGGCGTGGAGAACATCACCTTCGACAATATTGACTCGCGGTGGTCTGGCCCGGCAGGCGTCTTCTGGCGCCTTTTCGACGCTTCCCTTCTGTTCATCGGCATGGCGCACGGCATGAACGGGGTCCGCTTCTCGATCAACGATTATGTGCACAATAAGATTCTCAATTTCCTGCTCACGGCGGCAGTCTACGGCCTCGGTCTTTTCTTGATCCTGCTCGGTTCTCTTGCAATTGTTCTAGGCGCCGGCGGTTTGGGAAATCTGTTCCAGCGCCTGACGGGCTGATGGCAAAAGCACTGCCGCATCGCGGTATGCGCAATTGATGCCTGATGTTTCGCCTCTTCTAAACCTGAGGAAAAGATGATCCATACGCACAGATTTGAAACGGTCGTTGTTGGCGCCGGCGGCGCCGGCCTGATGGCAGCCCTCTACGCCAGCCAGGGCAGCGACACCGCCGTCCTGACCAAACTCTATCCCACCCGCAGCCATACCGGCACCGCGCAAGGTGGCATCGGCGCCGCCCTAGGTAATCTCGAAGAAGACCGCGCAGAATGGCACACCTTCGACACAATCAAGGGCAGCGACTATCTCGCCGACCAGGACGCTGTCGATCTCATGTGCCAGGAGGCGGTGGACGTTATCTACGAACTGGAACACATGGGTCTGCCCTTCGACCGCACTCCGGAAGGCAAGATTGCCCAACGGCCGTTTGGCGGCCATACCAGCAACTTCGGCGAAAAACCCGTACGCCGGGCCTGTCACGCCGCAGATCGCACCGGCCACATGATTCTGCAGACGCTATATCAGCAGTGCATCGCCCGCAACGTGCGCTTCTTTGATGAGTTCCATGTACTGGACCTGCTGCTCTCCGACGAAGGCCAGGCGACCGGAGTCGTCGCCTACGAAATCGACAGCGGCGACCTTCATGTCTTCCACGGTAAGACGACCATTTTTGCCACCGGCGGTTTCGGCCGCATGTGGGAGATCACCAGCAATGCACATAGTCTCACCGGCGACGGCCCCGCAATTGCGCTGCACAAAGGCATCCCCCTGGAGGACATGGAGTTCTTCCAGTTCCACCCCACCGGCATCTACAAGATGGGCATCCTCATCACCGAAGGCGTGCGCGGCGAGGGCGGCATCCTGCGCAATCGCGACGGCGAACGGTTCATGGAACGCTACGCGCCCAATCTCAAGGACCTGGCCAGCCGTGACGTGGTCAGCCGCGCCATCTATCTTGAAGTCCGAGACAACAAAGGCATCGACGGCGGGCGCTACGTCCATCTCGACGCCACCCACCTTGGCCGCCAGGTGGTGGAGACGAAACTGGCGGACAGCGCTGAGTTCTGCAAGACCTATCTCGGCATCGACCCTGCGGTGGACCCGATGCCTGTGCAGCCTACCGCCCACTACGCCATGGGGGGCATTCCCACCAATGTTGACGGCGAAGTACAGACCAATGCCCAAGGCGACGTGATGCCTGGCTTTTACGCCGCCGGCGAGGTCGCCTGCGTCAGCGTACACGGCGCCAACCGTCTCGGCACCAACAGCCTCGTCGATCTCGTCGTCTTCGGCAAACGGGCCGGCAAAGCCGCCGCCGCCTATTGTCAGCAGAACGATTGGGCGGAGTTGCCCGCGGAAACCTGGGAGCCGACCCAGGCCATGCTCCAACATATGCTGGGCAACGAAGGCCAGAACAACGTTGCTGATCTGCGCACCGAGATGCAGACGCTCATGATGGACAAGGTAGGTGTCTTCCGTACTGAAGAGGGTATACAGTCGGCCCTGAATCGAATTCGAGAACTTCAGGAATCTGCGCAGGACATCACCGTTATGGATAAAGGCAAGCGCTTCAATACCGACATCCTCGAAGCCATCGAACTGCAAAATCTGCTCGACCTTGCTGAAGTGACCGCGGCCAGCGCCCTCGCCCGCACCGAAAGCCGCGGAGCCCACAGCCGCGAAGATCACAAGGCCCGCGACGACGAAAACTGGCTTACCCACACCTACGCGTCAAAAGTGGATGGGAAGGTCAGCTTGGACTACGCACCGGTGAATATCACTATCCACCATCCCATGGAGCGAACTTACTAACATGCGCATCCAAATGCGAATTCGCAGATTCAATCCGGAGGCCGATTCCAAGCCCTGGTGGGGAGAGTATTGGGTGGATGTGGAAGGGAGTGACCGCGTGCTCGATGCTCTGCACCAGGTGAAGTGGTACCAGGACGGCACCCTCACCCTGCGCCGTTCCTGTGCCCATGGTATCTGCGGCAGCGACGCCATGGTAATCAACGGCCGCAACGCACTGGCCTGTAAAGTGCTAATGCAGGATGTTGGCGACGTCTGCCAGGTCGAACCCCTGCGCTCGATGCCGCTGATCAAGGATCTGGTCGTGGACATGGAGCCCTTCTTCGCCAAGTACAGGGCCGTCCTGCCCTACCTTATCAACGACGACTTGCCCGCCGCTGGTGAGCGCTACCAGAGCCAGGAAGCCCGCGCTCGCTACGATGATACCACCAAGTGCATTCTCTGCGCGGCCTGCACAACGTCCTGCCCCAGCTTCTGGGCCAACGAGGACTATATCGGCCCCGCAGCTATCGTCCAGGCCCACCGATTCATCTTCGACGACCGCGATGCCGCCGCCGACCTGCGCCTGCGCGTGCTCAACGACGCCGACGGAGTCTGGCGTTGCCGAACCGTTTTTAACTGTGTCCAGGCTTGCCCACGCGAGATTGACGTAACGCGGGCCATCGGTGAAGTCAAACTGGCTCTGATGAACGGCCTTGAAGACTAACGGAGGTTTTCCGACACTTCCCTCGAAGCGGATGGCACTCATTCCTGTCGCACAGTATCCTCCAACCACGCCCGCAAACGGGTAGCCAGCCGCGGCTTGGGCTGCTCCGTTACTACATCCACGCCTCTCAAAGCCATCGCAAACTCGTCCCCGCTCTCGAATCGGTCCTCCGGCTTCTTGGCCAGTGCCCTGAGAATGATCTGTTCAAGTTCGGGCGAAACCCATCCCCAGGCTGACGGCGGCGGCGGTGTCTGCGCCAGATGCGCGTCCAGGACCTCCTCCCTCGAACCGTAGAAGGGTCTCCGCCCCGTAACCATCAAATAGAGCACGATCCCAAGGCTGTACAGGTCGGATCGTTTGTCAGGCTCTCCCTTGGAGCGTATCTGCTCCGGAGCCAAAAAGGCCGGCGTGCCATATATGCCCGGCGCATGGTCTGCCGGATTATATGTGTCGTAGACCGTGCCGAAGTCGAACAGTACGGCACGTCCACTCGGCCCCAGCAATACATTTGAGATCTTTACATCCCTATGGATCTTGCCGGATTCGTGAAGATAGTTGAGCGCCTCAGCGACCTGGCGAGCAATATCGATGGCCGCAACTTCCCCAATCGACTTTGCACGCATCAGAAACTCCTCCAATGTGCCGCCCTCAACCAACTCCATCGCGATGAACAGGCGGCCGTTCGCCTCGCCGGACTCGTAAACCCGCAAAATTCCCGGATGGCGCAACCGGGCCAGCGTCTGATACTCCAGCTGAAAGCATGAGCGCATATGGGGTTGGCTCGCTGCCGCAGGGTTGAGCACCTTGAAGGCCACCTGACGGCCCGTCAGGTCTTGAGCCCGATATACAACCGCAGTCGCCCCCTGGCCCAATGGTTCCAGAATTCGGTAACGACCCAGTTGTGAAGAAAAGGGGAGTAGATTGGGTCCCGCGCTCGCGCCGTAGGACATGTCAGCTTCTTTGGTGGCAGGGAGGTGGCGCTTTCGGTGTCAAGAGGATTGGGGCTGGCGACTCTACTTTCCGCGATTCGCTATTCGGCATTATAGCCTACGGGTCAGAGGTTGCCAATGAGAGTATGTTAATCGCCCTGTCCGCAACCACTGCCCGTGCCCCTATGCCGGACTGATGTCAGGGTAGAACAAGGCGGCGCCCTTCAACCCGGTGTGGGCATTCATTCCCAGGTGCCACCGCCCCAAATTGGCCCAGAATAGCACCGATAAATCCGGGCCGCCGAAACATACATTGGTCGGCGCCCCCAGAATCGTCCCCTCATAGTCGTCCATTAGGACGGTCAGATCGCCGCTCGGCAGTACGCGCAAAATCGTATCCGGCCGGTAACAGGAGATCAGAAAGCTGCCGTCCGTGCAAAAAGCCAAACCGTCTGGCACGACATGGGGCAGTTCCACAACCGTCTCAGTGGGCCCCACTTTGCGTCCACTCTCAATTGGATAGCGTATAATCTGAGGAGGGCTGAGCGACATCGCGACATAGAGGTATTGGCCGTCTGGACTGACAGCGCAACCATTAGGAAACTGGCTGTTCTCTGTATCGATTACCGCTGTCGTCCCGTCCGGCGCCACGCAATAAACGCAGCCATCGTTTCCATACCAGGATCCTGAATTGGTCACGTACAGGTTCCCCTGTTCGTCGAAAGCAGGATAGTTCGGCGTGGTCATCGGGCGC
>DAOUHY010000425.1:0-12943 GCA_034428435.1 Caldilineaceae bacterium
CGGGCCGGGAAACGGCTGCCAAAGTCCGCCATCAACGTGTGGCGTTCGGTGCCGTTCGTGACACCGGAAAACAGCGTGCGCGTAACAATCTCAGTGGGGCCCGGTTGGGGTGGGTCAGACAGGTCGAAAAGCCTGGCTTCTCCCAGTTTCGGGAACTCAATACCGATACATTTCATTGCTCCACCCCAACGGAAGTATGGTTCTTTTCTCAGTCCTCGAGCGTTCCCACGGCGCGCAGAAGGGTCTCCTGTACGAGTAGATCATGTTCAGGCAGCCTGTCCGGCTTCTGTTCGCCGGAAATGGTGCGCAGGAAAGCCTTCAGTTCCTGGTCGTAGAGTTCCTGGCGCGAGCGGCTCTGGAATGGGACCATTTGCGCACCGGCAGAGTACTCTTCCGTTGCCTCTGCCAAACAGAGACGGATGCGCGAACCCGGTTCGAAAGGCTCCACGACGATGGCGCTGCCCGCAGTGCCATAGACTTCGTAGCGGCGGGCCATCGGCTCCGTTTCCATCGCTGCAATGTCCACCATCGCCATGGCCCCGTCAAACTCGAAAACGCCCAACGTGTTGTCGGCGAACCCATCAACGCGCTCGCCGGTCCCGTAGTCATCAGTACGCAGATAGCATCCGGTTCTGGTTGGCCTGCCCAGAATCCACACGATCTGATCCAGCATGTGCCCGGCGAGCTCGTAGAAAATACCGCCCCGATGGGCGTTGATCTGCTTGCGGCGGCCCGAGGGAATGTTGGTCGACATGTGCGCGCGGATTGAAAAGACGTGGCCGAGTAGGCCGCTCTTGGCCCATTCGGCAATTTGATGGAAACCGTCGTGGTAGCGCAGCATGTAGCCCATCTGAATAAGCAGGTTCTTCTCGCGGGCAGCGGCGACGACGCGCTTCCATTGCGGCCAGTTGTCGCCGGGAGCCTTGTCGTACCATACGTGCTTGCCTGCTGCCACAATCTCCTCGGCCTGGTCCAGGCTCTCGACGTTCAACCCTTCGGACGCCACCGCGACAACAGCGGGGTCGGCGAGCATCTCCTTCGCCGACTCGAACCAGTGCACCGACGCGAAACAGGTATCGGAATCTGCGAGCTGCGCGCGGTGCTCAGTGTCAGGCTCAAAGACGCCGACCAGTTCAACTTCTGGATTCTCCTGCATGGCAATGACTTTGCCTGCGGCGTGCGAGTGCTTTGTCCCGTACTGGGCCATCTGGACAGTCATGGCAACTCCTTATCGGCAGGAATTGGCGAATATACAATTGCTGCATGGCGCCATCGGATTGAAACCGCAACTGCCCCCATTTGGCCTCTTTGGCAATTACGTTCCCTCTGCTTTCGCCGCCGCAGGACCCTGGATTTCGCCAATCTCCTCGACTCCTTCAAGGTACAGTTCATCCTGAAAGTGGCAGGCGCCGAAATGGTCTGCGTCGCCGGCAATGTGTCGCAGAGGGGGTTCCTCCTCCTCGCAGACCGGCTGGCTGTAGGGGCAGCGAGTGTGGAAGCGGCAGCCGGTGGGCGGATTGGCCGGGTCGGGAAGGTCGCCTTTGGGCATTTCCCGCAGCGTTTCCAGACCGGGCATCGGCAAAGGGATCGAGGCCAGAAGCGCTTCAGTGTACGGATGAACGGGCCGGATGCAGATCTCGCGGGCCTCACCAAGTTCGACGATTTTCCCTAGGTACATCACCGCGATGCGGTCGCTGACATGGCGAACGACCGCGATGTCATGCGCGATGAAAAGCATCGAGAGACTGAGCTGCTGCTGGAGTGTTAGCAACAGATTGAGAATCTGGGCCTGGACCGAAACATCGAGCGCAGAGACCGGCTCGTCGGCCACCAGGAAACTTGGCTCGGTGGCCAGCGCACGCGCGATGGCAATCCGCTGGCGCTGTCCCCCGCTGAAAGCATGGGGAAAGCGGCTCTGGTGCGCCGCTCTCAGCCCAACCATCTCCAGCAGTTCGCCCACGCGGTCATCCACAGCCCTGCCCCTGGCCACCTGATGTAGCATAAGCGGCTCGCCGACGATGTTGCGGATGTTCATGCGCGCGTTCAGAGATGAGAGCGGATCCTGAAAGACCATTCCCATCGAACGGCGGACGCGCTTCATCTCCTTTTGCGAAATGTGTGTGATCTCCTCTAGCCCTCCGTCCGCGCCAAAGCGAATTCGACCGGCGGTCGGCTCGACCAGGCGTGCAACGAGACGGCCAACTGATGTTTTACCGCAGCCGGACTCGCCGACAAGGCCAAGCGTTTCACCCCGGCGGATCGTCAGATCAACGCCGTCTACCGCCCGGACCGTGCCGACCTGACGCCGCAAAAGTCCCCTCAGAATCGGATAGTGGAGCGCGACATTTTCAATCTGCAATTGGGCAACGTCGTTGTCCGAGGGTCTCGCCTGTGCACCGTCCGACGTCGGTTCAGAGCTGGATAGCGGGACCACATCGACAGGTTGCGGGGGATCAGCCCGCGCACCTTCGTCTGAAAGGGCCGGCATGGCCGTCGCGGTGACTTCGGAGCCTTGCGTCTCTCCGCCGTCAGCATAGAGCCAGCAGGCTACGCTATGGTCGGCTCGCAGTTCGACCACGGGCGGCGTTTCGTCGCACTTGGGCATGACGTAGGGGCAGCGGTCGGCGAAGACGCAGCCTCTGGGCACCATCGCAAGCTCTGGAACGACGCCGCGCAGGGACTGCAAATGCGTCTTGGGCTGGCTGAAAAGACTCGGCATCGACGCCAGAAGGCCCTGCGTGTAGGGATGGGCCGGCTCCTTGAAAATCTCGTCAACCGTGCCTGTCTCCATGATTTTGCCCAGGTACATCACGGAAATCCGGTCGGCGAGGTTGGCGACGACGCCCATGTTGTGCGTGATGAGCAGAACCGACATACTCATGCGCTCGCGCAGGTCCCGGATCAGCTCGAGAATCTGGGCCTGTATCGTTACGTCCAATGCAGTGGTCGGCTCGTCCGCCAGCAGAAGTTGGGGATGGCAAACGAGCGCGAGGGCAATCAGGGCGCGCTGACGCATACCGCCGGAAAGCTCGTGCGCATACCGGTTCATCTGGGCGGTGGGGTTCGGCAGGCCGACCAGGTCAAGCATTTCGACGGTGCGCTCGTAGGCTTCGGCCGGGTCGACGACCTCGTGCTCGAGAATCCCCTCGGTGATCTGCTTTCCAATCGTCATCATCGGGTGCACGGAGCGCATCGGTTCCTGGAAGATCATTGAGACATCGCGCCCGCGAATCTGTCGCAACGCCTTCATGTTCTTTTGCAGAGAAAGCGTCTCGGTCATGCCGCGACGAGTGCGCAGCCAGATCTCTCCGTCTTCGAACAGTGCCGGCGGCGACGGAACGAGGCCGACGATGCTGCGAATCGTAACGCTCTTCCCACAGCCGCTTTCTCCAACCAGTCCCACGATCTCGCCGCTGCGCACGTCAAGACTGACCCCATTGACCGCCCGCGTGGTGCCGGCAATGGAGCTAAAGCTGACCTGGAGATTTCGAATGTCCAAGACTTTGTCAGAATCTGGAGCGGCGTTCATCAGCTTGGGAGTGGCCGTTCAGTGCAGATACGGAATAGCAACAGTTCAGAAGTTGGAATATGGATCAAGGGCGTCGCGCAGCCCGTCGCCGATAAAATTGAAGGCGAGCACGGTCGCCATGATAAAGAAGGCCGGCGCGATCAGCCATGGCATCTGCGAGAGAAACGAGACTTTCTGCGCGTCCTGGAGCAGCACACCCCAGCTGATCATTGGGGGCTGGATTCCGAGGCCCAGAAAGCTCAGCGCAGTTTCACCGAGAATGATGCCGGGCACGGCCAGAGTCGCTGCCACGATTACGTAACTCAGATTGGTGGGCAGGATGTGGCGAATCAGAATCCACCAGGTGCCGCCGCCTCCCATACGCGACGCGAGCACGAACTCCTCAGATTTGACCGCGAGCGTCATACCGCGCACAACGCGCGCCAGGCCGCCCCAGCCGACAATCGAAAGCAATATGGTGATGAGCAGGAAAATTCGAATCGAACTCCAGTGACGCGGCAGAGATAAGGAAAGTGCCATCCACAACGGCAGGCTGGGAAAGGAAAGCAGCACTTCGATGCCGCGTTGAATGACGGCGTCGACCGCGCCGCCCAGGTACCCGGACGCCATGCCGATGACAATGCCGAGAAGGAGGCTGATAGCGACGCCGATCAGGCCGACAGTAGTTGAGATACGGCCGCCGAAAAGGATGCGGGAGAAGAGATCACGGCCCTGCGTGTCGGTTCCCAGGAGAAAGACCGGCGAATCCTGCGCGCCGAAAAGATGCAGGTCACTGTGCCAGAAGAGAAAATCGTACTCGTCTCCGCGCACGAAGAGCCGCACAGGAAAGCGCTGGGCCGTGTCCTTTGTGTACATGCGCTCCATCGTTTTCGGGTCGCGTGACTGCACAGTGCCGTACACGAAGGGCCGCAGGTGGATCTGGCCGTCGGCGTCGATGAAAGTGGGCAGAAGCGGTGGATGTGCGACCTTCTCCAGAAAGCGCGTGTTCGGATCATATGGAGCGAAGAATGGACACACCAGCGTTATCAGGTAGATGAATACGAGCGCGAAGGCAGCAACCACGGCAGCATGGTTTCTCAGAAAACGCAGGTAGATGAGACGTCCGTAGGAAACCTGTTTGGTTACGTCGAAACGTTCCTCCGTCCCATTTTCGTTCTGAAGGTGCGGGCCGTTTCCCGCCGCGTTCTGCTCCACTTAGCGCTCCTTCTAACTCTCGAACCGTATCCGCGGGTCAAGCCAGGCCAGGGCGAGGTCCGCCAGGAAGTTGCCGATGACGAGGGCCAGTGTCAGGACCACAAGAATGCTGCAGGCGAGATACACGTCCTCGCCCAGCAAGGCCTCTAGCAGCAACGGACCGATCAGGGGCAGCGTCAGGACGATGGCGACGATTGTTGAGCCGCTGATGATCTGCGGGAAGCGCAGGCCGATACTGGAAATAATCGGATTGATGGCGACGCGCAGGGCGTGGCGAAAATAGATTTTGGCGCCGGACAGCCCTTTCATGCGCGCCGTGTCGATATACGGCTCGCCCAGCGTGTCGAGCATGCGCGCCCGCATGACGCGAATCGTGCTCGCCGTGTCCCCCAGCCCGACGATGAACAGGATGATCCAGACATGCTTGAGCATATCCACGAACTTGGCCCAGGACCATTCCGCCGTCACATATTCGGGGGAGAACAGACCGGCAACCGTGGTTGCGCCGAGCAAAGTGACCGATAGCAGCAGAAAGACCAACGCTGTAATGAAACTGGGCACAGAGACCCCCAATAGCGCCAGGAAAGTGAATGAGTGGTCCCATGCCGAATACTGTTTAATGGCAGAGAGCATGCCTATCGGGACCGCCACCACGAACATGAAGATGAGGGTCGCGATGCTGATCCAGATAGTCAGGCTGAGCCGCTCACCCATCAGCTCGCTGGCGGGGCGGTTGTGCTGCATCGAGTAGCCCATGTCGCCCTTCATCAGCGACCAGGCCCATTTGCCAAAGCGGATAAACCAGTTCTCGCCAAGGCCGTAGCGCGCCCGGTACATCTCCACGGTCGAGTCGATGACCTTGGGGTCGACGTTTTGGTCGGTCAGCTGCTCGCGCAGCGTGGTGAGGAAGTCTCCGGGCGGGAGTTCCACGATAATGAAACTGACCAGCATGACCACGATCATGACGATGATCATCTGGATGAAACGCTGCAAAATGTAGGTTCTCATGCAATGCCAAGGAAGTCCGGCTTATGGCTGGCGGTACTTTGATTCAAGATAACCTACGCCGAATGGCCGTCAAAACGCGTTTCGCGGCCCAAAGTTTTTCCTTTTCTCCTACCAGCCGGGATCCCACGTCGTCAATGCGGCTAGGAGGCGCGGGAGAGAAAAAGAGAGCCTTTCACAGATCGCCAGGCCTGTTCAACAGGTGAAGATCAGTGAAAGGCTCCTCATTTCAAATGACGCAAAGTCGTCGCATGACCGCGAACGAGCCGCCCGCGAACATGCAGCAGCCGTTACTCAGTCCAGAACCAGGAACGCGGCCAGAACTCCTCGTCTCCCGCGCCCAGTTTCCAGGGAATCTCCTCTTCCCTGCCCCAGATGCCGCGCAGCTTCTTGTTGGCGACCAGGACATGCGGCACCGTCTGCACCATGCCGATGAACCAGCAGGTGTCGGCCATCCACACGCGGCGCTCATGGATCAGTTCTTCCCGTTCATCCTCGCTGATGACGCTCAGAATCTTGTCACCCAGTTCGAGGAAGTACTTCAGGTCGTCGGGCGGCTCAACGCCCTGGACCTCGTCAGCGGGCAAATCCCTTGTCACCCACCAGCGGTAGGAGGGTGCGCCCCAGCGCAGCCCCGTGCTGTGCTTGAGGTCGAACATGACGTCGCCGCCAATGCTGGACCGAACATAGGCGTGCGAAATGCCCTCTCGCCACTCCGCGATCATATCGCCCGGCGACGCCACCGTAACGACAGTTCGCAGTCCGATCGCGTTCCAGCCCTCCGCCGCGATCTCCGCAGACTCCTGCGCGCCGGGATGCCAGCCGGGCGCGGAGCCGAGAATAAAGGTCATGGTTTCGCCGTTCTCGTACGTGCGGAACCCTTCGTCGTCTCTCTCCGTTATGCCCAGGTCGTCCAGCATCTGCGATGCAGCTTCGGGATTGTATTCGACCCACTTGCCATCGATCTCTGGGTCAAAGACGCCGGGCAGGCTGAAGCCGTGCCCAATCTTGCCCAGACCGAAGTAGGCCGTCTCGTTGATGGTGGCGCGATCGATCGCGATCGAGAGGGCGCGGCGGAAGTCGGCCTGCTTCAGGAGGGCGTCCATGTTTTCGTCATCGGCGTGTGCGCTGAAATAGATGCCCTGTTGTGCGCCTTCCGGCTTGATCGTGTAGATGAAGTCAAGCGTGTCGCCGGCCTGTTCGTTCAGGAAAGGTACGTCGGTAACCGAGCCGAGACGGCGCTCCCAATGGGTCTCCCCCGCGACCAGCTTAAGCAAAATGACATCCTTGTCGCGTGAGCCAAGCAGGAGATTCTCCATCACCTCGACATATGGCATCTGCTGACCCCAACGGTCTACGCAGTGGAAATAGTGGTTTCGGTCGAGGCGCGCGATCTGCCCCTCCGCGTACTCGAACGGCTTCCAACCCCAGAGCACAGGACGCTCGGGGTCCTGAATCGTCATCTGGAAGGGCAGCCGGTCCTGCACCTCCTTTTGGAACTGCTCCTTGGGATCGTCGTACTCGTCCATCCGGTTGTAATCGGGATGGTACTTCTGCACATAGTGGGGCGCTGACTGGCTCCACAATCCCGCCTCGCCGCCGGCAACCCCGCGGCTCAGCTCGAGGAAGAGCGAGTTCGGCTTCGCAAACTCAAAGCGGACGGTGAAGTCGTCCACGGCCACGATTCTGTCGGTCGTGGTCTCCATGCCTGCCCATCCCATCGGCGCATCCAGATACTCCGAGTGGATGACATTGTCGTAATACCATTGCATGTCGTGGGCCGTGAGGGGCGTGCCGTCGGACCACTTGTGGCCCTCACGGAGGTGGAATGTAAAGCTTGTTGCGTCGTCTGAGACCTCCCAGCTCTCCGCCATGTCGGCTACGAAAGTGCGCGTGTCGTCGGCCGTGTAGCGCGCCAGGCCGAAAGTAGCCAGGCCGTTGATGCCGCCAGCATTGCCGATGCGAACGGTCCCGCCGTATTGGCCCTGCTCCTTTTCCATCGCGACCACGTCGTAGTCCGCCCACACAAGCGGATTCGTTGGCAACCGCTCGTCGACGGGAGGAAGCTCACCGGCACTGACAAGCTCGGCACTGGTTGGGCTCTCCGAGTACTGACCTGTAGTAGCAGCCGGCAGTTCTGCCTCCGCTTCAGACTCTGCCTGTGTTTCCGCCGGCTCCTCGGCAGGCGCTGCCGGCGCCCCACAGGCCACCAGCGCGCTTCCGAGTACGGTCATGCTGGACACCCGAATGAACTGGCGTCGAGAAATCACATGCTTCCTCATGGTTCGCTCCTTTTTGATAAAGTTGGCTTTGGTCGCGCGTTACGCTTGGCAAAAGGAATAAACGGATAACAAGACCGTAGGCAAAGCATCCAAATCTATTTGAAGTATACTCAGCAAATCGGTGTCCGACAAACAGAATTTTTTTGCCGATACTGCGCGCCAAGTATCTCCGAACGAGGCGGAAAATCAAGGAATGGGTCGTCCTCAGATTTCACTCAAGAGTACGACTCCTGGCAAGTCCCACTGTGTGCTGTCGCCTCCGGTTTTCGTCAGAAAAAAATAGAGCTACCGAAACCGGTAGCTCCTGGACGAGCGCAACGACGAAAAAACGCTATTCCCTCGGTCTCTCCCTTTTGATCCCCGCCCGCTCCACAATCTCCGGCACCGCCTCCTCCTGCCGGTACGCCATGATATGGACCCCGCGCACCCCTTCGATCTGTTTCACCTCTTCGATGATCTCCACACAGATCCGGATGCCCTCCTCCCGCTTACCCTTCCGCGGCGTCTTCGCCAGCCTGTCCACGACCGCATCCGGGATATGCACGCCCGGCACCCGGCTACGCATGAACTCCGCCGCCCGTTCTGAGCGCAGCGGCCCTACGCCGACCAGCAGATACACCTTCTCATGCAGCCCCATATCCCGCGCCCGGCGCATGAACGCCTCGAAAACCGGCACGTCGTAGCAGTACTGCGTCTGGATGAACTGCGCGCCCGCCTCGATCTTCTTCGCCAAACGCAGGTGCCGCAGGTCCTGCGGCGGCACAAACGGGTTCGCCGCCGCGCCCAGGAAAAACTCGGGCGGCGTCGTCAACTTGCGCCCGCTCAGCAACACGCCCTGGTCCCGCATGATCTGGGCTGTGCGCAGCAGATGCAGCGCGTCAAAGTCGAACACGCGCCGCGCCTCCGGCTGGTCGCCAGCGCTCACGTCATCGCCCGTCAGACAGAGGACATTGCGCACGCCCAGCGCCGCTGCCCCCAGCAGATCACCCTGAATCGCAATCCGGTTGCGGTCGCGGCAACCCATCTGCAGGACCGGCTCATAGCCCGCCCGCGCCATCAGCGCACAACATGCCACGCTGCTCATGTGGCAGTTTGCCCCCGAACCGTCCGTCGCATTGATGCCGTCGCATACGTCGCCAAGCTCCGCCGCGTTGGCGTAGACATCCTTCGGGTCCGCCGAATCCGGCGCGTTCAGTTCCGCCGTCACTGCAAAGTGACCGGCCTCCAACACCTGTCGCAGTCGGGATTCGCCGCCATGTATTTCCCACTCACCGGCCGAGGAAGTCTGGTCTGGATTTGCCATGAGTGTGAAAGAAAGGTGGGTTCTCTAAGTCTGAGGATTGAAAGCAGAGTCTCGGCTTGCGAGGGGGGCAAAGAGCGGCCCAGCGCGGACTGTTCTACTCCAGTTCAATCGCAGTCCAGCCGGAAGGCTGCTGCGCGTCCACGCCCTCCAGCAGATTCAGCCACGCGCTGCTGTTCTGCAATGCGCGGTTGACGGGCGGCTGCAGCAACTGGATCTCGCCCCCGTAACGCCCCATCTGCGCATCGCGCTGCCACGCCTGCACCCACACGCACGGCATCTCCGGGATCACCTCGCAGTGCCCGTTCTGACGCACCCCGCCGCAGGGCCCGTTGCGCAAATTCTTCGGACAGTTCATCGGGCAGGTCATGCCCGTGCTGTGCAGAATACACTGCCCACACATCTGGCAGTTGAACAGATAGCCCTTCGACACCTCTTCGCTCCAGACGAATAAGCGCTCTCTGAACCCCGCCGGCAGAACCCGCTTCAGCAGCGGGTAAAGCACCCGCAAGGCCAACTTCGAGCCCGCGTAAACGCCTTCCAACAGCCGCGGCCGGTTCTTAAACCACTCACTGCCAGGCATTCTCTTCGACTCGGCAAACGAAGACACAATATAGCTACCTATCCCTCTCTGAAGCCTGCTACGTCACCCCGATAATACCACATCAGGCCCCGTTCTCTTCACCCCCGCCACCGTCGGACCTGAGCTACCAACCACTGACCACTAACCATTGCAGTTCTCCTTCCACGCCTCGTACTCCGCCCGGGCGTCCTCGCGCAGCGGATAGTACTTGCGCAGGTCTCCCCCTTCAGCCAGCCTCATGCGCGAAAACTCCTCCCACTCCGCGTGCTCGCCCGCCTTGTCCAGCAGCTCCTCCGCCAGCGCAATCGGCACGACCACAACACCGTCGTCATCCGCCACCACAATGTCGCCCGGCATCACCAGCGTATCGCCGCATGCCACCGGCACATTGACCGCAAACGGGAATATACTCGTCTGCGTGTGGAAGTTCGGCGTCACCCCCCGCAGCCACAACCCCAACTCCAACTCCTGCGCCTTGGGATAGTCGCGGATACAGCCGTCTATGACCACACCCACTCCGCCCCGGCCCTGGAAATAGGTCAGCATCATCTCGCCAAAAACGCCGCTCGCCATGTTCGCTCTCGCATCAACGACCACCATATCGCCCGGCTGCGTATGGTACAGGACATGGCGGTGAAGCTGCTTCTCCGGGTCGTTGTATTCGTCTACGCTGTACTGGTCCTCCCGCTTCGGCATGAACTGAAGCGTCAACGCCGGCCCTGCCGCGACCTTCCCGGGCGTCCACGGCCTCGGCCCCCGAATCTGCGGATCGCTGATGCCCATCCTGCTCAACTCTCCGCTTGCCGTGGCCGACCCAATCTCCGCCAGCCCCTCAACCAGCGCCCGCGGCGGTCGCTGAATATCTTCCGTCCTGATCGTCATCTCTCCCCCTCCCGCATTTGCAATTGTCACTCCTGTTCAGAGGCTCATGGCAAAGATGCGCCCAATCACCCGCCCAAAGCACCTCCGCATTCCCAATTATAGCCCCGTTCTCCACCCGCCCAAGAATCCCGATTCCCTCCTTCATTCGCTGCCTTCACTGACCACTGACCACTGACTACTGATTCTTTGGGCGGTCGGGCCTAGTCGGCCCTCCCTTGTGCGGGGGCTCCGCCCCCGCAACGCCCCCTCTCCTACAACATCCCTCGCCGACCGGGTGTCGATATCCGTAACAGGTGCCTAATCGAAGGTGTCCAGCCAGACCACGTCCCGCCAGTCCCATCAGATCCCCGTAGGTGCCGGCCTTGTGCCTGCCCTCGCACCCTCCCCAACTGACGGACTCCACCGTACGGCGCCTGCACTGCGTCTCGCCAAAAGACGGTAAACAGCGCCAGCCACCGCTGGCACCGATTCCCCGCCAGACTGTTCCCACCTCAAATCTGGGATGCACCCCTTTGGATGCTCGATTCCTTTCACGCAACCATCCCGTATGGTAGAATCTCTGGAAGTTCATCCGTTCGAAAGCGACTCTCTGCCAGACTCGTTCCGTCACAGGGGAAGAAGGGCGGCACACTCGTCGCCGTTCGTCCGAGTCTTACTCGCTCAGGAATCTCCCAATGGGAAATGGCGATAAACAGACTGCACTGACCAGGCTTAGTCTGGGAAAACAGATCTCCTCCCGCCAAAAGCTGCATCTTACAGGCTGCGCCGTCCTTCTGGCCGCCGCAGTGATCTTTTCTGTGGGCTCCGCCATGGGCTTTGCGATCGGCCGCTTGAGCAACGCCGACGATACCGCCGGCTCAACCGTGATCGCAGCCGAGACCGACCGCGCCCTCGCCCCCAACGACCTGGACATTTTCTGGGAAGCGATGGAGCTGGTCGAAGAGGACTTCTACGGAGAACTGCCCGCGCCTAACGAACGCAGTTACGGCGCCATTCGCGGCGTGCTGGAAACCCTCGACGACAGGAACACCGGCTTCCTGGCCCCCGACGAAGCCACCAGCTTCATGGAAAGCATCGAGGGCAGCTTCGAAGGCATCGGCGCCATGGTCGAATGGGCCGAAGACGAGGGCGCCGTTCGCATCATCGAACCCTTTGAGGATCAACCCGCCTGGAATGCCGGCATTCGCCCCGGCGATCTGATCATCGCCATCAACGGCCAGGATGTGGCCGAACTGACCGGCCTGAACGAAGCCATCAACAGGATTAAGGGGCCTAAGGGTACCGAAGTCCACTTGACCGTACGCCGCGAAGGATTGGATGAACCTCTGGAGTTTCCCGTTACCCGCGCTCTGATCGATGTCCCCGTTGTCGAGAGCGAAATCTACGGGGACAATGACGAATACGCCTATGTCGCCCTCAAACGGTTTTCCGTTGATGCCAGTAAGAAGCTGCGCGACGAGCTTGAGAACCTGCTGACCGACGACACGCAAGGCCTGATCTTCGATCTTCGCAGCAATCCGGGCGGCCTCCTGCGCGAGGCCATCCGCGTGGCCAGCATCTTCCTCGAAGACGAGCGCGTGCTCATCGAGCGCTTCAGTGACGGCACCGAAGAAATCTACAATACCGAAGGCAGTGCCCTCGTTCCCGATGACCTGCCCTTGATCGTGCTCGTCAACGGTGGCAGCGCCAGCGCCAGTGAGATCGTCGCCGGCGCCCTCCAGGACGTCGAGCGCGCCCGCCTGCTCGGTGAGACGACCTTCGGCAAAGGCAGCGTCCAACTGCCCCATACCCTCAGCGACGATAGCCTGCTGCGCGTGACCATCGCCCTCTGGTACACGCCGTCCGATCGATCTATCGACGACACCGGATTGGAGCCCGATATCTTCGTCGAACGGACCATCGAACAGAGAGAAAACGAAGAAGACCCGCAACTCGATCGCGCCCTCGAGTTACTCAGAACCGGGGAGTAACGAGGCGCTCCCAATGACCGCGAATACAGAAATTGGCTAAGAAAAAGCAGCAGACGAAGACGGCGCCGACCGGGCCGCGCACCGTCGCCACAAATCGCAAAGCCCGTCACGACTACTTCATCGAGGAGACCTTCGAAGCCGGAATCGCTCTTACCGGCACCGAAATCAAGTCCGTGCGCGCCGGCTCCGTGAACCTGC
>DAOUHY010000426.1:0-11996 GCA_034428435.1 Caldilineaceae bacterium
CAAGACCCCTGATCAGCCAAATCCAGACCCATACCGGAATGAACGCAACCTCACAGGACCCGGCCCTCCAACTCAGCCCCGGCCCTGAATCCCGCACAGGCGGCCGTCCCCTCCTCTCCCCCATTGACCCTTGGTGTTCCCCTAACTACTAACTGCTGACTACTGACTACTGCAGTTTGGGCGGTCGGGCCTATTCGGCCCTCCCTTGTGCGGGGGCTCCGCCCCCGCAACGCCCCCTCTCCTACAACATGCCTCGTCGACCTGGTGTCGATATTCGTAACAGGTGCCTAATCGAAGGTGTCCAGCCAGACCACGTCCCGCCAGTCCCATCAGATCCCCGTAGGAACCGGCCCTGTGCCTGCCCTCGCACCCCCAAGTGACAGACTCCACAATACAGCCAGGCCCTGGCGCCCTACCCCGCGTCTCTCCAAGAGACGGTAGACAACCTCAGCCGCCGCTGGCACTGATTCACCGCCAGACTGTTCCCACCCCAAGATCGCGATGCACACGCCACATCCGGACCTGCTCAGGAATGAACGCAGTTTCACCGCCCCTTTATCTCAGCCTCGGCCCTGAGTCCTGCAAAGTCGACTTACTCCCGCCCTGCCCCTCCGCATCCGACCACTGCAGTAGTACGGAATATGGCTCAGTATCTCCCTCATGTATAATAGCTAAACAAATACCGAATAGTTGAAAATTGCACAGGTTTTGAACACTATTTTCATCCCGAACACGGTTTCGTAATTCTGCCCCGACCTGTGTCATACTTTCCTTTGTGTCTCATAAACCAGGTGTCCCTGAGACCAAACGCTTTCGGCGCTAAGGCAGCCCCGGCCGCGATCAATGGAGGAACGCAGTGTCCAAAATAATCGTCATCGGCTCCGGCTTCGGCGGCCTCAGCGCCGCCGCCCGCCTCGCCGCCCGCGGCCACCAGGTCGAACTCTTCGAAAAGCGCGACAAACTCGGCGGCCGCGCCTACGTCTACGACATCGACGGCTTCCGCTTCGACGGCGGCCCCACCGTCATCACCGCTCCCTGGATCTTCGATGAAATCTGGCACGCGGCCGGCCGCCGCCGCCAGGACTACTTCCAGCTCGTCCCCTGCGCCCCCTTCTACCGCATCTTCGACGACAAACACCGCCCATTCGACGTAAGCGCTGACCACGAGGCCATGCTCCGCCAAATAGCCCAGCGCAGCCCCGCCGACGTCGAGGGATACAATGAATTCCTCGCCTGCTCCAAAGAGATCTTCGAAACCGGGATGGCCCTGATAGATCAGCCCTTCCTGAAACTCTCCGACATGATCAGCGTCGTGCCCGACCTGATCCGCCTGCAAAGCTACCGCAGCGTCTACGGCTACGTTTCAAAGTTCTTCCACGACGACTTCCTGCGCTGCTGCTTCTCCTTCCAGCCCCTCCTCATCGGCGGCAACCCCCTCACCGCCGCCAGCATCTACGTCCTCATCCACTACCTTGAGCGCGAATGGGGCATCCACTACGCCCTCGGCGGCACCGGCGCCATCATCAACGCCTTCGACCGCCTCCTGCAGGAACTGGGCGTCAAAGTCCACCTCAACGCCGAGGTCGACCGCATCCTCATTGAAAACCGCCGCGCCCACGGCGTCCGCCTCCAAGACGGCTCAGTCCACAAAGCCGGCGCCGTCGTCTCCAACGCCGACGCCGCCTGGACCTACCTCAACCTCATCCCAAAAGAAAAGCGGCCCCGCAACAGCGACCGCCGCATCAAGAGCAAGAGCTACTCCATGTCGCTCTTCGTCATCTACTTCGGGACCAGGCGCCAGTACCGCGATGTCGGGCTCGCCCACCACAACATCATGATGCACCCGGACTACACCGGCCTGCTGCGCGACATCTTCCGCAACAAAGACCTGCCCCGGGGCTTCTCCCTCTACCTCCACATGCCAACCCTGACCGACCCCTCCCTCGCCCCCACTGGCGGAGAAGCCTTCTACGTCCTCTCCCCCGTGCCCCATCTCGGCGCCGGCATCGACTGGGAACAGCAGGCCCAGCCCTATCGCGATGCCATCATGGACTTCCTTGAACAGAACTACCTGCCCGACCTGCAAGCCAACATCGTCGCCGAGCACCGCATCGACCCGCGCCACTTCGCCGGCACGCTCAACAGCTATCTCGGCTCCGCATTCTCCATCCAGCCGACCCTGACGCAAAGCGCCTGGTTCCGACCTCACAACCGCTCGGAGGACGTCGAAAATCTCTACTTCGTCGGCGCCGGCACACACCCGGGCGCCGGTGTCCCCGGCGTCGTCGCTTCGGCCAAGATCGTCGACAACCTCATCGGCGATCCCACCCCGGCACGCGCCCCTTCACCGTCTACCCGCCCTGTGTCCACTCATACAGCCCCTGCCGCGCCAGTCGAAAGTCCTCCGGCGGGCGGCTGATCGACGTCGCACCCCCCGAGTCCACCTCAATAATTCGCGCCGAGACCGGCTCATACGCCGCCCGCGGCGCAACCGACCCCTTGGCCACAAATATCTCCTGCTGCTCCGGCATGATCCCGACCGACCGCAGCTGATTCAAGCTCATCGGCGGCGTACGTTTGCTGTCCAGCACCAGCAGTCCGCCGCTCGTCTCCAGCACTGCCGTCAGTCCCTGGTCCCAATTACGCCCGCCGCCGTGGCGGACTTCCGTCTCGATAAACTTGCCGTCATGCAGCGTTCGCACCGTCCCTTCCACCGTCAGCGTCGGCCCGTGCTCGTCGTCCACCTTGCCGCCCACCGGCAGCGTCAACCGCGCGCCAATCCCCGCCGCCGCGCACGCCTCCACCGCCTCCGGATCGTACAGAGCCACCACCCAGTCGTTCGCCCCTTGTCGCAGCAGCTCCTCCAACACGAAGGTGGAGTCCCCGGCACTGCCGCCGCCGATGTTGTCGCCCATCTCCATCATCGACACCGGCTTCTCCTCGCTCGCCATCGCCATTCTCACCGCCTCGGCCGGCTTCGGAATCGTCGGCAGCAATTCGTCCCGCAGCGACCACATCAGGTCCGCCAGTCGCTGCGCCTCACGATCGGCAAGACCCTGGTCCCCGTCCGCCACCACCACGACACACGGCCCCATCCACGGCACATCCGCATACTGGTACCCGGCCGCCACACTCGTCGCCAATATCCCCGCCTGACTTTCCAACTCAATCGCCGCGTCCATCACCGGCTTCATCGGCCGCATGTTCGTATTGTGAAACGCGATGTTGTAGACCAGTTCCGGCTTGGCGATACTTGAAACCGGTCGCACCTCCCCGCGCACCGTGCGCGTGATCAGCTCCGCCGCCTGTAACCCACGCTCCACTGGTCGATATGCGGGCACGTCTTGTATATGATCAGCGCCGTCGCATCCTCCACCAGCTGCGGCGGAACATTGCCGTGGTAGTCATGGGTCACGAACAGCGGAAAGTCCGGCCCGACAAGCTCCCGTACCCGCCGCGTCGTCTCGCCGTCCCCCTGCGGAAAATTCTCCGCCACAAACGCTCCGTGCAGACCCAGCAACAGCCCGTCCAGCGGCATCGCGTCGCCAATCAACCCCAGAAGTTCGTCCAGGAGAGACTCATAGGTCTCCGCCTCCACTGCCCCCGCCGGCGTCGCCACCGCGCCCATCAGCGGCACAATCTCGTAACCGTACGCCTCCGCTCCCGCGATGAATCCACCCACCTCGTGGAACATCGGTCGGTACTGCTCGATGATCTCCTGCCCCCGCACGAAGCGAAAGTCCTCGTACGTCGTCGGGAAGGACGCAAAAGTGTTTGACTCGTGATTCAGAGAAGCAATACCAATGCGCATAGCCATGACTTACCTCCGTCTTGATTTCTCTGCAGGCCTGTTCCAAATGCCGTTAGTCCCAATACATGACCAGTTCGTCGATTGGAAGAAGATCACTACCTGTCGGCCAATTCTCTTGCATACCTTGGACGAGAAATTTTTGCGATAACTCTGTACACAAGTATAATTCCGCCCAAAGGCAGCGAATCGACAAGGGCATTATCCGCCCTCTACGCCCGATACGCAATTCCCTTTGCAGAGCCTCCAGACGAAAACGCAGATTGTACGTCCTCTCTACGACGTACTGCTTTCGTGTAAACAAGGGTTGAGCTTGGCCTACGGGGCTACTCTGCAACTGTTGTGAAAGTTCAGTTCTCATCTAGAGCGACGGAGGTGAACGTGGCGGTCGCAGAAACTGGCGCTCCTGCACAAAGGCCGGCAGATGGCAGGGCCAGCCTGCTCAGCCGGCTGGTTGGCGCGCAAACACCCTTTCAGACCAAGAGGGCAGTCTGGGGCTACGTGTACGCCGCTCCCTGGATTCTGGGTCTGATTATCTTCTGGGGTGGGCCGATTCTTGCCTCCTTCTACTTCGGCTTCACCGAATATGCTGTTATCGGCAGCCCGCGTTTCACCGGTCTGAGCAACTACATCAGAGCCTTCAGCGGGGATGAACTGTTCTGGCCTTCCCTCGGCCGTACTTTCACCTTCGCCGGCATGTACATCCCCTTCGCAGTCGGCGGGGCGCTGATTTTAGCTGTCCTCTTGAACCAGAAACTGTTCGGCACGACCGTATTCCGCACACTCTTCTTCGTACCCCATCTGATCCCCGCTGTAGCACTGGCAGTTCTCTGGACCTTCCTGCTGGCCCCCCGCGTCGGGCCGGTCAACGAATTCCTGCGCACAATCGGCATCTCCGATCCCCCGGGTTGGCTCGCCTCGCGTGACAGCGCCCTTGCCTCAGTCACAATGATCAATGTGTGGGCTGCCATGGGGGGCAACACAATGCTTATCTTCCTGGCCGGGCTGCAGGGCGTGCCCCAGGAGCTGTATGACGCGGCCTCGATCGACGGCGGCGGCGCCTGGGCCAAATTCCGCCACGTCACCCTGCCAATGCTCACGCCCACCATCTTTTTCAACGTCGTTCTGGCAGTGATCGGCGCGCTGAAAGTGTTCACGACGGCCTGGGTCGCCACCCAGGGCGGACCTTCCTACGCCA
This sequence comes from Caldilineaceae bacterium, assembly GCA_034428435.1. Taxonomy (GTDB): domain Bacteria; phylum Chloroflexota; class Anaerolineae; order Caldilineales; family Caldilineaceae; genus Bin5. Next base: position 5,007 of record DAOUHY010000426.1, read on the forward strand.
CCTGGTTCTTCGCACTGCACATCTACTTTCAGGCTTTTCAGTACTTCCGCTTGGGCTATGGCAGTGCCTTGGCCTGGGTCCTCGCCGCAGTCCTGATGTTCTTTACCTGGGTACAAGTACGCTACTCACGGCGCTGGGTCCACTATGAGGGCGGGTAGGAGATAGTTCAATGGCGCAAGGTACGCTAACTCAGAATACGCAACTGCATCGCGCCCCGGTTTCGCCGCAACGGGTTATGCAGCCCATCGTACGCGCGCTGACCTATGCAACTGTCTTCGCGCTCTGCGTCCTTTTCGGCTTCCCTCTCTTCTGGACGGCAATGAGCTCGCTCAAGACGATTCCGGAGATGTTCGCATTTCCGCCGATTCTTGTCCCCGCAGCCCCGCAGTGGGCGAACTATTGGACCGTCCTCAACATCGACTATCCCGTTGGCCGCTGGTTCATCAACTCCGTTCTGATCGTTGTCCTCACCTCCTTTGGTACGCTGATCACGGCCTCGCTTGTGGCATATTCCTTTGCACGCTTCGAATACCGAGGACGCGATATCCTCTTCATGATCACGCTTTCGACCATGATGCTGCCCGCACAGGTGACCCTGATACCCCAGTTCGTTCTCTTCTACAAACTCGGCTGGGTCAATACGCACCTCCCCCTTTGGGTTCCCCACTGGTTCGGCGGCGGAGCCTTCGCCATCTTCCTGATGCGTCAGTTCTTCCTTACCCTGCCGCGAGATCTGGACGAGGCGGCCCTCATCGACGGCGCCGGCTACTTCCGCATCTTCTGGTCCATTCTTATGCCTCTGTGCAAACCGGTTCTGGCAACCCTTGCCATCATCACCATAATCGCCAGTTGGAGCGACTTCCTGGGACCGCTCATCTACCTGAACACACCTGAAAAATTCACGGTGTCCGTCGGTCTCCAATTCTTCAACGCCGTTCCCGAGGTCGGCGGCGAGCCAATGCAACATCTTCTGATGGCTGCCTGTGTCATGTCTATGGTCCCAATTATTCTCATGTTCTTCTTCGGTCAACGCTTTTTTGTCCAGGGCATCGTAATGTCCGGCATTAAGGGCTGACCGACCAACCAGAAAGGAGAGGTGCCAGACAAGAGCGAAACCCTGTTCCCTACGGCCCCAGGCCGAACATCTTACCAAATCAACGCGTACGAAGTTGATGGTGAGGGCAACGGGCCCTTTCCATCCCAAACACTTTTCAGGAGAACCGCATGACAATGCAGCAACATTTCACACGACGAGCGTTCCTCAAAGGCATGGCGATGACAGGCGCCGGCGCAGCGCTGGCTGCCTGCGCGGCACCCGCAGCCCCGGCCGCGACCGGTTCCGGCGAAGAGATGCCGGCCGCTGAAGCGGCTATGCTGCGCGTGCAGGCCCCCGCAGGCAACGGTGCTCTGATGCCGCGCGAATTCGCCACCCGCTTCCAGGATGAAACAGGCGTACAGGTCGAAGTCGAAGACACCATCTACGGCGAAATCGAAACCAAGACGCAGACCGGCTACATCTCCGGCACCCTCCAGGACCTGGTCTACGGCCATCACCGCTGGATCTTCATCAACTTCCTCAAGGGCATCTATCTCGAAATCGACGACCTGCTGGCTTCTGCTCCCCCGGACGACTTTGACGACTTCTACCCCAGTGTCCTCGAAGGCAACCAGTGGGAAGGCAAAAACTTCAGCCTGCCCGATGTCGTCCACCCCGGCGGCAACATCGCTGTCAACTACAACAAGACCATGCTGGAAGAAAAGGGCCTGCCCGAGCCGCAACTGGGTTGGACCATCGCCGACTGGACCGAACTGGCACGCGCCGCAGCCGACCCCGATGCGGGCGTCTTCGGCATCGGCTTCGACAGCATGATCGCCATGCACTACTACAGCAACGTATCCCGCTCATTCGGCGCCCCCGACTCCAACGATTCCTGGATCATGGATCTTGAGGGCCGCACCATGTCATACAACAACGATCTCCATGCCGAGATCGCCGAATGGTACGTGGGTCTCCTCGACGAAAAGGTCGCCTCCCGCGACGCCGATCGCGAAGGTGTTGAGCCCAACCTCTTCGTGGCCGGTCTGGAAGCAACGCACGCCAGCACCGTTGGCATCCTTACCAACAACCAGGCGCGCGTCGGCGACCGCTTCGAAGTCGGTTCCGTGCCGCTGCCAGTCGGCTCCGAAGGACGCCAGGGCACCTGCTTCTCCGGCAACCACTGGATGATCAACTCCGATTCCGCTCACGTCGACGAGGCGTGGGAGCTCGTCAAAGCCTACACCTCATACGACGCCGGCGTCTTCCAGGTGCTGGAGGCCAAGCGGCAGACCAATGGCCGCAAGTCCGTATGGACCGACCCGCAGGTCAACGAAGTCAACTTCATGTACGGCTTTACCGACCAGCTGATCACCGACGGCGTCGAACCCTATCCGATGCCTTGGAACACACGCTTCACCGAAGCGAACAATATCTTCCGCTCCGAACTCAATCTGATCTGGGAGGGCGAGGTCACCTTCGCCGAACACGCACCTGAGATCGACCGCAAGACCCAGGCCGTGCTCGACGAACCGCGCCCGTCCTGATCGGCAAGAAATACGACCGGTGATCCGATCGCCCGCAGGCCTTCGGACCACCGGTCCCCTGTAGCTTCCTTTTAGGAGGAAATCATGGCTTTCACTCTCGAACTAGGTGAAAAGGCAATCGACTTCAAGCTCATCGCAACCGACGGCGAAGTCTACACGCTCGGCTGCTTTGACGACGCCGAGACGCTCGTCGTCTTCTTCACCTGCAACCACTGCCCCTACGTAATCGGCTCCGACGAAGCCACGCGCGCCACCGCCGACAGGTTCGCCTCCAAGGGCGTCAAGTTCGTCGGTATCAACTCCAACAGCGTCCATGTCAACGCCGAAGACGACTTCCGCCACATGGTCGAACGCATGGGAGAGCACAAGTTCCCCTGGGTCTACCTGCGCGACGAAACCCAGGAAGTCGCAAAGGCCTACGGCGCCCTGCGCACGCCCCACTTCTACGTCTTCAACAAAGACCGCGAACTGGTCTACACCGGCCGCGGCGTCGACAGTCCACGCGACGCCACCCAGGCCACCGTCTTCGACCTCGACCGCGCCCTGGAGGAGCACACCTCCGGCCAGCCGGTCAGCGAAACATTGACCAACCCGATCGGCTGCAACGTCAAGTGGGCCGGCGAAGATGCCCACTGGATGCCCGCCGACGCCTGCGACCTCGTCCTTCCGCAGCCGGCTTAGAGCTGTACCCGAACTCTCTTTCTCGCGGTGCGTATCGTTTCACGCGATACGCACCGCATTTGACCCCACAACTGTCCTCCCCTCACCAAGAAAGAGGTGGTACGCCCATGCCCTCCTACGAAGAACTGGACATCACCCCGACGATCAACGCCAACGCTACCCTCACCAGGCTTGGCGGCTCCATCATGCCCCCCGAAGTTCTGGAAGCGATGATGGCAGCGGCCAAATCCTTCGTTGAACTGCCGGAGTTGCAGCGCCGTGTCGGCAATCGTATCGCTCTCCTCACGCAGAACGAGGCCTGCTACGTCAGCTCCGGCGCCGCCGGCGGCATCGTCGTCGCCATCGCCGCCTGTGTTACCGGATACGAAAAATGGGCCATCGACCAACTGCCGGACCTGACCGGTCTCAAGAACGAGGTCATCGTCCACAAGTCTCAGCGCAACGGCTACGATCACGCCGTCCGCCAGGTCGGCGTCAAGTTGATTGAGATCGGCTGGCCCGGCCAGGCAGAGCTCTGGCAGCTGGAGAGAGCGATCAACGAAAAGACTGCCGCGGTGATCTGGTTTGAGGGCGCTTTGGGGTCGCCTGGCGACATTCCGCTGGAAAAGGTGATCGACACCGCCCACGCACACGGCGTGCCCGTCCTCGTCGACGCCGCCGCCCAGCTCCCGCCCGTCGAAAACCTGTGGAAGTTCACCCAGATGGGCGCCGACGCCGCCATATTCAGCGGCGGCAAAGACCTGCGCGGCCCCCAGTCCTCCGGCCTCGTCCTCGGCAAGCAGTGGCTCGTCGACGCCTGCGCTCTCAACGGCAACCCCAACCACAGCATCGGCCGCCCCATGAAGGTCGGCAAGGAAGAAATGTTGGGCCTGCTCGCCGCCGTCGAGCGCTACCTGTCGCTCGATCACGAAGCGCGCACCTCACAGATGGAAGAGATCGTGGCCGGATGGTGCAGTGAGCTCAACCGGCTGGACGGTGTGACTGCCACCCGGTCATTCCCCAGCGAGGCGAACCAGCCGATGCCGCGCACGCGCGTCCAGATCGACGCCTCCATCGTAGGCCGAACACAGAGCGAGATCCTCCAGGGAATGCGCGAAGGGACGCCGTCAGTAGACGCAGCCTCCGGACCGGACGAAACAATCATGCTGAATCCGCAAACGTTGGAAGAAGGCGAAGAAGAGATAGTCCTGGCCCGCCTCGTGGAGGAGATTCAGGGTTGAGAGAACTGGGCGTATGAATTGTCGCCAACCATCCTCCTGGTCCGTAATGTGAGTTACGCTAAGTGCATCAACAATAGGCCCTACTTGCAACCTCTGCATCTACCAGAACAGGAAGGGCCTTTGTTCGGTCTGACTATCGGCAAGGTGTACAAAGTCATCTCCGACCCTGTCGCCGAACGGCACGGCATGACCCGGATCATTGACGAAAGCTTCGGAGAACCCGGAAGCGAAGATGGGTATCTCTATCCATCAGATTACTTTGAACCCTTTCTTCCTGGTGAACACCAAAGTCGCAGTTCGCTGACCATATATTTGGACGAATACGCAAAAGGCGTGCTTCACGCCGAAGCTGTCGCTTCCAGGAAGTCAGTCTCAGCACTGATAAGTGATTGGGTGGAACAGCGCTTGGATCTGCCCCGTCAGGAGAAAGAACGCTGAGAAAGCAAGGCGGCAAGCCAATGGGCAGCCGAAATGACTTTCACGCCTGGAAACAAATCTTGGCTTCTCCGCAGTGTCCAACGAGTAGCACAAGACACTAGTGCCAATCCATATTGCGACATTACCTCAGTGACGCCTTGGGCACATCCTGACCCAATGACAAGACTACTGTATATGTAGAATTCTGGCGTCCTATCTCTTGAAACTCCCTCCCAAAAGCTTATGTGTCACCGACGTCCCCTCTGGAAAATGAGGTGCAGAAATGTCTGTAGCAAAAAGCGTCGCAGGGTTGCTCCTTGCCTTCCTACTCGGCGTCGCAGTCATGACCCTGTATTACGAACGATTTGGCCAACCCAACTACGAGTCACTCCTCAGTGCTGAAGCGTCTCTTTCACTCTATGATTACGCACAGATTATCTGCATAGAAGACTCTCCAATTTGGCCACTACAAGAAATCCAGGCAACCAGCTGGGAAGACATGGAGCGAAACTATGCCAGAACCTATGCGCGAATGTCCCAGGTCATTCCCCCACCTTCTATGAAAAGCTATCACGAAGCCCTGCTCGAAATGAATTCAATCCTCCTCCATCAAGCTGAACAATACCGAGAAGAACAAGTGGGTTTTGATGCCGGGACAGAGCAGTTTCTCCACCTCTCGCACTCGATGGTTTCTATCCTCAAAGAAGAGACAGAGGTTATCCCGACTTTAGATCGGCTATGGCTGGCGGCATATGGGTGCTAGAAGCATGTGTCTTGCTTACAGAGCCGATGGATCATCTCAGTATACGGATGTCGAGATTTCTCTATGGTTTCCTTTACAAAGGCCGCAGTTCATGCTAAACTTAGCCAATAATAGCTAACATCAGCCAGGGGAGCTGTGACTATGAAGATCGCAACCATCAGCGCTACAGAGGCGAAGAATCGTTTTGGCGACGTGATTCGCCGAGCCTACCGCAGCCAAGAGCATCTGGTCGTTGAGCGGGGAGGAATCCCTGTCGTTGCCATTGTGCCTATCAGCGACTATGAGCAATTCCTGACGCAAGGCAGCGGCAATGAAACAATGAGTGTCGGAGAAGAATTATCCAACGCGAGTGCCCAAAACGATGCAGGGAATCGTCTGATGGCGTTTCTCGAAGAAATGCACGCGCAAATGCCCGATGTGCCCGAAGAAGAGGTCCAAAAGGATATTGAAGAAGCAATTGCCGCTGTGCGTGCCGAGAAAAGATGAGAGTCGTATTGGATACAAATGTTTGGATTAGTTCTTTGATCGCTCCCACCGGCACGCCAGCCACCGTTCTAAGTAATCTAAGTGATCATGTGCTGATCGCTTCGGAGGAAATGTTGGATGAGATCCAAAGAGTTTTGCAATACGATCGAATCGCGAAACGATACAATTTGACTCCAGAGGAAGTAGGCGCTTACGTCGTCAATATCCGAGAGAAAGTAGAGATTATCTCTGCAGAACTGCCGGACTCTCCCATCGTGGAGTCTGATCCCTCCGACGATAAGTTTCTTGTATGCGCAGTGAAAGGGAAGGCAGACTGTATCGTTTCTGGTGACCGCCACTTGCTACGCCTCGAAAAATATCGGGGAATTCCAATAGTGTCTCCGGCGACAATCTTGGCTTTCTTGGAATCTGAATCGTCTCAAATGAACGGTTTCAGGTCAGGGCCTTGAGACGATTCTGTCGGCAACTCATAGCAGGACCTATTGTAGAGTCAACTATAGGTCTGATGCCCTCCGGTGGACCGCTACCGCCATTCAGTCCTACCCTTACATCCCGAAATTCTTGCTAAATCGAACAGTTCAGCTTAAGGGGATCAACGCGCATCATGTTAAAATCCCCTAAACTCGACCCACCCCACGCGCCCCAACCGGAACCACCCCACAGGAGCACTCAATGACCGCCACCGCCAAAATCACCGACGTCGAACGCATTCTCCTCGTCATCCCCATGGTCGACCGCGTCCGTCGCGAAATGGAACGCGCCAACATCCACCGCTGGTCCGAATCCGAAGTCATCCGCCTCACCCTCGACGACGGCACCGTCGCCTACGGCGAAACCATC
>DAOUHY010000427.1:0-38114 GCA_034428435.1 Caldilineaceae bacterium
CAAGTGGTATGCACTGACGATGCTGCCCTATACATCCGGTGACCTGCATACCGGTCACTGGTACGCCATGACGCCCAGTGACGCCGCCGCCCGCTTTCGCCGCATGAGTGGCTACAACGTATTCTTTCCTATCGGCTTCGACGCCTTCGGCCTGCCTGCAGAGAACGCCGCCATCCAGAACAACGCGCATCCCCAGGAATGGACCTACAACAACGTCGAGCGCATGCAGGGCCAGCTCCGCCGCATGGGCGCCATGTGGGCTTGGGACCGCGAAGCCATCAGCTGCGACCCCGAATACTACAAATGGTCCCAGTGGTTCTTCCTCAGGTTCTACGAAATGGGACTGGCCTACAGGGAGTTCGCACCCGTTGACTGGTGCTCCCAATGCAACACTACCCTGGCGCGTGAGCAGGTCTGGGGCGAAGACCGCCACTGCGAACGCTGCGACACGCCGGTCATCAAAAAAGATCTGAACCAGTGGAAGTTCCGCATCACCAATTACACCGAGGAGCTGCTGGACGATCTGGACAAAATCGACTGGCCTGAACCCGTGAAGGTGATGCAGACCAACTGGATCGGCCGCAGCGACGGCGCGCAAGTGACCTTCAGCACCGAAGCCGGCGACCCCATCGAGATCTTCACCACAAGGCCCGACACGCTCTGGGGCGCGACCTTCATGGTGCTGGCCCCCGAGCATCCACTGGTCGAAAAAATCACCACCGACGAGCAGCGCAGTGCAGTCGAAGAATGTGTCGAACAGGCAAGCCGCCTCGACGAGATCGCACGTACTGCCGAGGACAAGGAGAAAACCGGCGACTTCACCGGCGGCTACGCCATCAACCCGGTCAACGGCGAACGCATCCCCGTCTGGGTCGCCGACTATGTGCTCATGGGCTACGGTACCGGCGCCATAATGGCGGTACCCGGCCACGACCAACGCGACTTCGAGTTCGCCAAAAAGCATGACCTGCCCATCGCCCTCGTCGTCCAACCACCGCCCGACAGCGAGAGCGGCCATGTCCGCACCGCCGACGACCTGGAAGCTGCTTGGCCGGGCGAAGGCGTCATGATCAACTCCGGGCCTATAGACCGTACGATTGTAGGCAAAGAGGAAGGGCAGAGTGTCAAGGCGGCCATCGCCTGGCTGGAGGAAAACGCTAAGGGGACCGGCGCCGTCAACTACCGCCTGCGCGACTGGTTGATCAGCCGCCAGCGCATGTGGGGCACGCCCATCCCCATGATCCATTGCACCGCCTGCGGGACCGTGCCCGTTCCCTACGCCGACCTGCCCGTCCGGCTGCCCGACGACGCCCAGTTCAAGCCCACCGGCGAAAGCCCGCTCAACTATCACGAAGGCTTCCGCTACGTCAAGTGTCCGCACTGCAACGGCGACGCCGAACGCGAGACCGATACCATGGACACCTTCATGTGCTCCAGCTGGTATCAGTACGCCTACGTCGATCCCTACCACAAGGCGGGTGAGCCCCTGGCCGTGGACGACATGCCTTGGGACAGCGCACGCGGCAGCTACTGGCTGCCCGTCGACCAGTACACCGGCGGCATCGAACACGCCACCATGCACCTGCTCTATACCCGCTTCTTTACCAAAGCGCTGCGGGACATGAATGTCGTCGACTTCGACGAACCCATGCTGCGCCTCTTCAATCAGGGCATCATTCTGGGTCCAGACGGTGAGCGCATGTCCAAGAGCCGCGGCAACGTCGTCAATCCCGACGAATACGTCGACAAATACGGCGCCGACACCGTCCGCGGTTACCTGATGTTCATCGGCCCCTGGGAGCACGGCGGGCCTTGGGACCCAAGTGCCATCGAAGGCGTCAGCCGTTTTCTGTACCGTGTCTGGAGCGTCGCCCTGGACGAACCAGCCTCGAACGGCGCCGGGAGCGCGGCTAACGAAGCTGACGTCCGCGGCCTGGAGCGCAAGCTGCACCAGACAGTCGCAAAGGTGTCGGAAGACTTTGGCAGCTTCCGATTCAACACCGCCATCGCCGCCCTGATGGAGTTCAACAACTATCTCATCAGGGTCAAGGATACCTTTACCGGTTCGCTCAGCAGTGAAACAGACAATAGGATCTGGCAGGAGTCGGTTCGCAACCTGCTGCTGATGATGGCCCCCGTCTTTCCTCACGTCAGCGAGGAACTGTGGCAACGGCTGGCGGAAAACGGTGAAGAATCTAGTGTTCACCTGCAGGAATGGCCTCAGGCCGATCCGGAAAAGGCCAAAGAAGAAGAGATAACCGTAGTCGTCCAGGTCAACGGCCGCGTACGCGACAAACTGAGTGTCGCGCCCAATACCGCCGAAGAAGAGCTGGAAGCGATGGCCCTGGCTTCAAACAATGTGCAGCGCTGGATGGACGGCAAGCAGGTGCGCAAGGTCGTTGTCGTCGCCGACAAGCTGGTCAACATAGTCATCGGATAGCGCCATGAAAGTCATGATCGATCTTTGTGTCGTCCCTATCGGAGTCGGCGTTTCGGTCTCAAAATACATCGCCGCCTGCGAGCGCATTCTCGACGATGCCGGCCTCAGCCATCGTATGCACGCCTACGGTACAAACGTCGAAGGCGAGTGGGATCAGGTTTTCGCCGCTGTCAAGCGTTGCCATGAAGTTGTGCACGAGATGGGCGCCCCTCGCATCACGACCAGCCTGAAAATAGGTACGCGTTGTGACCGCGAACAGAGCATGCAGGACAAGATCGACAGCGTGAACAGAAAACTGGAACGAGGTGTTCAATGAGCGAGGACTGTATTTTCTGCAAAATCGTCGCGGGGGAGTTGCCCTCAAAACAGTACCATCAGGATGAACTGGTAACCGCATTTCAGGACATTTCAAAGCAGGCGCCGGTTCACATTCTGATCGTTCCCAATCAGCACTTCAATGACCTGGGAGAAATGGGAGACGCCCAGGCAGAAACTCTGGGGCGGATTGCCCAAGTCGCCGGACAACTGGCTGCGCAGGAGGGCGTGGCCTCAGGCGGCTGGCGCCTCGTTACAAATGTTGGCAAGCATGGCGGCCAGGAGGTATTCCATACCCACTTTCATCTCTTGGGCGGTCGTCCACTCGGCCCCCTCCTGTCGCGCTGAACAGATCGAACCACCGTAAGAATCAAAAAGAGGCAAGGCGGTTCACGCCTCGCCTCTGAGTTTTCTTCCAATCGAATGCAGGCTGCTGGTCAGGATATTCTCCCAGGGAGTCTGATTCTGGCCTGCAGCTTTTGCCCTTCCTTCACTTCACCACAGCCATCGCTAGCCCATCAGGATAGGGCACAACCGTGCTTGTAAGCCGCTTGTGACTGCTGAGCACGCGCGCGAAGCTCCGCATCCCCTGTACCCAGTCCGAATCCTGCTTTTCTGGGTCCACTAGACTACCCCACATCTCAACATTGTCTCCCAGAATAACCGTTCCCGGCCGGCTGTACTGGAGTGCAAAGTCCAGGTAAGCAGGGTAGTTCCCCTTATCGGCGTCAATGAAGACCAGGTCGAAAGGCGCCTCCTCCGCCAGGTGCGGGAGGGAATCGAGCGCCGGCCCGACCCGTACCTCGATCCTGTCGGCCAACCCCATCCGCTTCCACTGCTTGCGGGCGAAATCAGCATGCTTCTGCTCCAACTCTAGGCCAATCAGCTTTCCCCCCTCCGGCAATGCACGCGCGATCCACGTCCCGCTGTATCCCCCCAGCACGCCAATCTCCAGCACCTTCGTTGCCCCTGTCAACTGCACCAGCAACTGCAGAAACTTCCCCTGCTCCGGCCCGATACTCATGTTCGGGATACCCTCTGACTCGGCCTCAGCCATCAGCCGCGAGAGACCATCATCATCGCTGTGGAAAAGGTCCCGCAGAAACTGCTGATAGGGGTCTACTTCGGTCAGTTTTGACATCATGAATCTCCATCTGTGGCAGGTTACTTCAACAGTGCCGCATCCAGAGCATCAGCTACCGTACGCGCACCGATGACTTCAATTTCGGAAGGAAGGTCGGCTGCACCTCCTCCCCCGCCTTCGCTTGCTTTAGCTTGGCCTCCCTGCGCTCGTCTCCGCCGCAGCGCATGGCGTGGCACGATCGCACGCGCGAATCCGAGTTTGGCCGCCTCGTGCAAGCGCAGCGCAAGCTGGCTCACACTGCGCAGTTCTCCGCTCAGACCGATTTCTCCGATGAGGGCGGCCTCGACCGCGACGGGAACACTGCGGTAGCTGCTGGTGATGGCCGCTGCGATCGCGAGGTCCGCGGCCGGTTCCCCGATACGCAGCCCTCCAATCACATTCACAAAAATATCCTGCGCGCTCAGAGACAGTCCCAACCGCTTGCTCAGCACCGCTGTCACCAGCAGCAGCCGGTTGAAGTCCACACCGTTCCCCGTGCGCCGCGGCTGGCTGAACGCCGTCGGACTTGCCAGCGCCTGTACCTCAACCAGCAACGGCCGGCTACCTTCCATCGGCACCGCGATCGCGCTGCCCGCCGCGTTTGGCAGCCGTTCAGCCAGAAACATCGCCGAGGGGTTGGCAACCGGTGCCATCCCCCGCTCCGTCATCTCGAAGACACCAACTTCATTCGTGCTTCCAAAGCGGTTCTTGACCGAATGCAACAGGCGGTAAGCGTGAAACCGCTCTCCCTCCAGCTGCAGTACTGCGTCCACCATATGTTCCAGCACGCGCGGACCCGCAATTGCCCCCTCTTTGGTGACATGCCCCACCAGGAACAGCGGGATATTGAGCTGTCTTGCCTGTCGCAGCAGATGGGACGCGCAATCTCGTACCTGGGCAACCGACCCGGCAGCACTGGCGCTCGCGCTGCTGTGGATCGCCTGCACCGAATCGACAATCACCAGAGAAGGCCTCACCTGTCCAATCTGCACCAAAATATGTTCCAGGATCGTGTCCGCCAGAATCAGCAGACCGCCCTCGTCTAGCCCCAGCCGCGACGCACGCTGCCCGATCTGATAGGCGCTCTCCTCAGCGCTAACATATAGAACCCGTCCAACCTTGCGTGCCACCTCCGCAGCCGTCTGGATGAGCAGCGTACTCTTTCCAATCCCGGGATCACCGCCCACCAGGATTCCGGAGCCCGGCACAATGCCGCCCCCCAGCACGCGATTCAATTCCGCGTTCTCAAGAACTATGCGCCGCGACGGCTCACTGGGGATCTCCGGCAGTGCCAGCGGCGCAGGTGCTTGGAGGGAATCGCCGCCGCCCAGCGCCATCGCGCTCTCCTGGATCCGGCTCTCCTCTAGTGTATTCCACTCGCCGCAATCCGGGCATCTTCCCATCCACTTCATCTGCGAACTGCCGCACTCACTGCAGACGAACTGAGTCTTGACCCTTGTCGCCACAGTCACCAACCCTTTGCCCCGCTAAGCCGGCACCGGAAACGCCTTGACCATCTCCATCACCTCGCCGCGCACAGACTCTTGCAGCGCCGTATCCCAGGGATCGTGAGCGATTGAGGCAATCCATCTGCCGATCTGTTCAAACTGGCCCTGCTTCATCCCCCGCGTCGTCGCAGCAGGAGTTCCCAGTCGGATGCCGCTCGTGACCATTGCCTTCCGCGTGTCGAAAGGGATCATGTTCTTATTGCAATGGATAGAAGCATTGTCGAGAGCTGTCTCGACCACCTTGCCGTTGATCTCCTCGTCGTCCAAACTGCTCAGGTCGACCAGCAGCAGGTGATTGTCAGTCCCCCCGGAAACGCTCCGCAGTCCTTCAACCCGTAGCGCGTCGCTCAGCGCCTGCGCGTTGTCCAGAATCTGCTGCTGATACGCCTTAAATGCCTCAGCCTGCGCCAGCTTGAATCCCACCGCCTTCGCAGCGATGATATGCATCAGCGGTCCGCCCTGAATTCCGGGGAATACTGCGCGGTCGATCGCCCTGGCATGTTCCTTCCTGCAAAGAATCAGACCCCCGCGGGGCCCGCGCAGCGTCTTGTGCGTTGTGGTCGTGACGATGTCGCAGTACGGCACCGGATCCGGATGCAGTCCAGCCGCAACCAGACCCGCAACATGGGCCATGTCCATCATCAGCAGACAACCCGCCTCGTCGGCAATTCCTCGCAACGCCTCAAAGTCGAAATGGCGCGGGTACGCACTCGCCCCGACCAGCAGCAGCTTGGGCCGCACTTCCAGTGCCGTCTCCCGTATAACGTCGTAATCGAGTTGCTCAGTATCGGGATCGAGGCCGTAGTGGACGAAGTTGTAGTAATGTCCAGAGCTGTTCAGATGAAAACCATGACTCAAATGCCCGCCGTGGTCCAGTTTCATCGCCAGAACAGTGTCGCCCGGCTCCAACAACGCCATATAGACTGCCGCGTTCGCCTGCGCGCCCGAATGGGGTTGTACGTTGGCATGTTCAGCGCCAAAAAGCGCCAGCGCACGTTCGATGGCAACCTTCTCAGCGACGTCAACGTACTGGCATCCCCCATAGTAACGGCGCCCCGGATAGCCCTCGGCATACTTGTTCGTCAGCACGCTGCCGGCCGCCGCCAGCACTTCGGGAAAGACGTAATTCTCGCTGGCTATCAGTTCGATCCCGTTTGTCTGCCGCATGCGTTCTGACTCTATCGCCGCGTATATTTCAGGATCCCGCTCCCGAAGCAGCTCACGTGGATCAGGTTGGTCGGTCCAGGCGCAAAGGGTTGAGACGGGCGCCTGCAAGTCTGACATCATCTCGTTCATTCGTGTCCGCTCCAGTGTCTGCACATTCGCATGGCACGCGTCAAATGGCCAGGCCGCGCCAGCAGTGAACATTAGCACGCAGCAAGTGATTCGTCAATTTCCGCAAGATAATTGGGACATCAATTCCTCGAGTTACAACTGTATATTTGGCTCTATACAAGTCACTTAGACAGGCCAGCTACACTGTTTGACCGTGTTGAAAAGCCGTGTGTTAAAATTGTCAAACCGAAAAATAGGCCTTCTCCTGCCCGGGAAAAGGTGCCCATACAGGGCTGGGAAACAGAGCGGCCGTACCAGCCCAGGAATTCAACTCCGACATGAGCGGGTTACACCGGATCAACCGCAAAAAAATGAGACCCACAGCCCCGGTCTTGGAGCAGAGAAACGAAATGTGCTCCACTGCCGGTCGGGGCAGCCAGCGGGAACCGCTGCGCAGCTTGGCTATCCTTTTTCTACTGAGCGTGACAGGGTTTCTCATAGCTGCCTGTCGACAACACGGGTATGCCGGAACAGTCTTCGAAGAGGCCAACCCGGCCGCGCCAATTCGCGGCCAGAACTATGACGGCGCCGCCTTCGAACTCGCTGAACTGATCGGCGACCCCGTCCTCCTCTTCTTCGGCTATACGTTTTGTCCCGATATCTGCCCCCTGACCATGCTAGAACTGGCCTCAGCAAAAAAGACGTTGGAGAGGGAGGCACCCGCTCTGGGCTCTGACCTCAAGGTCGTATTCGTCTCTGTCGACCCGAAACGTGACAGCCTCGCACGACTCGAGCCATACATTCTCGCCTTCGATCCCCGATTCTACGCAGTCCGCGTACCCGAAACCGAATTGGAGGCCGTCAAACAGGGCTACGGCCTGTACACCGGCGCCGCCGAAGGCCACAGCCTTGACGACGAATACTATCTCCTCGACCATACTTCGCGTATCTTTCTTATCGACAGAGAAGGGAACTGGCGGGCACTGTTCAGCGCCGACGTGACCTCAGAAGCCTTGGCCGCAGATCTGAAGGAGTTGCTGCGATAGTCGCTTTCGCAACCATCCTGAACGTAGGAGGTCTGTATCACCGGTGCGTACATTCATCGCTTTGGAGATTCCCCACGCTGTAAAGCAGCAACTGCAAGCGCTGCAAGATCGCCTGAAAGAGCTCCCTTCGCTGCGCGAACAGCCGTCCTTACTGCGCTGGACCAACACCCAAAACCTGCACCTAACGCTGCGGTTCCTGGGCGAAACCGAAGAATCCCGGCGCCATCTGCTGCAGAATGGACTGATGGCCATCGCGGCCAGACACGACCCCTTTTCGCTGTCACCTTCCGGGCTCGGCTGTTTCCGCTCTTGGTCAAATCTGCGCGTTCTTTGGGTGGGAATTGAAGGTGATGCGGAGGCCCTTATAGAGCTGCAAGCTGACCTGGAATCCTTAGCCCGGCAAGTAGGATTCCCCCCGGAACGGAACCGTTTCTCGCCCCACATAACCCTGGCGCGTACCGCACGCAATGCCGCGCCCCCCGCACTACGCGTGGCATCAGAGCAACTGCGCCGCGCCGCAGAAGAGGGTGAGTCTCAGATCTGGACCGACTGGAGAGTAAGCGAACTGCACTTCATTCGCAGCGTTCTGGGCCCGGGTGGCGCCCAGTACTTCAACCTGGCAACCCGTGCATTGTCCAACGACGCCTGAAATGCCTACCGAAAACGAGGTTCCTCCGCCGGTACTTCCGACGCAGGCCGCGCCGCCATCTCCTGCGAAAACGAAGTATCCCTCCGCCCGGCTCCCGTGCCCTCGGGCCAGTGCTGCTGCCTGCCTCGAATTGGAACCTGCTCCCTGACATTCTCGTCGCTCTGCACAGCCCTTCCCAAACCGTAGAATAGCAGGCCCAACGGCACACAAATGATGCTGCCGCTGACGAATCCCCAAAGTCCCAGTGCCGCGATGCCAATAATCTGCGCCTGGAACTGGCCGAGAAAACTGCTCCGATACCCCGCGGCGGCCAGAAGGCCCGTAACGCCCTGTCCTTCAACGCCCAAATAGGAGCCAACGCCCACCTGCTGCCAACCGGCCCCCGCAGCGCCGTCCGCAAAGACGCCCACACACACCAGCCCGATTGCTGCCGGAATCCCCGCCGTGGCAAAGATGCCTGCGCCGTCTTCGAGGCGGAATGCTTTGTGCAGCGCGTATGTCACAAATGGAACACTTCCTCCGGCTAAAAGCCCTGTCAGCAGCGCGCCGGCATGTCCGGGAAAGGGCCCCGCTGCCAGTCCCGCGATGACCCCTGCGACCAGACCGCGAGCGCTCATCCCCGGGTCGCTGGTACCGGTTACAAACCATGTGTAGAGCAAGGGAACTGTCACGCCGCCGGTAGCGTAGAGCAGGCCGTTGACCGCCGTTCGCATCGCCGAGTAAGGGGTCGTCCCCGGCTGCTGAACCGGGCTTGCCCACACCCAGGCCAAAACGCCTGCCATCACAAACAATGAACCCACGACTGCGAGCAGAGGCAAATGAACGCTAGGAAGTTCAGTGTCGGCAGCCCGCCCCTGGGCCCTCACTCGCGGCGGCCAAACCAGAAGTGCCGCCAGAGATGCTGAAGCCGATACCAGAAATACAGTGCCCCCGCCGCCGAAATCGACCAACCCGTGTCCCAGACCGGCGTTGTTCCCCAACGCCGCCAGCCACCCTCCGCCTTGAACCCAGTTTCCAGCCAGCGGATAAACGAGCGCACCCACAACCAGCGCGATGATCAACGTTGCAAGCGCCGGGGCACGCCCTCTTAGAGCCAGTACTGGCAACAGAGCTGCCGTCATGGACCAGGGCACGTGCGCCAAAAATAGACCCATCGCCGCCGGAGTCGCCGCAGCGCCGGTCAGGAACCACCCATCCAGGCCCGCCGCGATCCAGCCTACACCCCAACCCTCGGGAAGCGGGCTCCATCCCCTCAGCAGGCCCGATAACTCAGGGTGGTCGGTATACAGAAAACCGACACTGCCGAACTGAAATGCAAAGCCAGCCGCCCAATACCCCAACCCCGCCAGACAAAAGGCCGCCATGCCTCCCAATGCTGCATCCCACACTCTCTGCGCCCTCATACCGCTCGCTGCAACCAGAACGATGCCGGCCGGCAGGAGGAAGGCCATCCCCGCAGCCGTCAGATTCCAAAAATATGAACTGTCCATAGAAACGCAGTACCTGCGAGGGGCCAATGAATAGGGCAGCGAGCGTCCACTAGCGCAAGCGACGCGCTCGACAACAGCGACAACTGCAACCCCTACCCCACGGAACCGTAGTGCCACCCTTGATCGTTCACTCTAGAATATCAGACAAACGGTAACCCAACAAAGCATACTGAGAAGACGAACTGCGGGTGCATCCCAAAATGGGGGCGAACTCTCGCAATCCTCTGGCAGAGCCCTGACCAGGACCTGTCCGCGCTTCCATCTACGGCAGAGGAAGCGCCGTCTCTGACCACTGACCACTGCAGTTCCGGGCGGTCGGGCCTATTCGGCCCTCCCTTGTGCGGGGGCTCCGCCCCCGCAACGCCCCCTCTCCTACAACATGCCTCATCGACCGGGTGTCGATATTCGTGACAGGTGCCTACTCGAAGGTGTCCAGCCAGACCACGTCCCGCCAGTCCCATCAGATCCCCGCATGTGCCGGCCCTGTGCCTGCCCTCGCACCCTCCCCGACTCACGGACGCCACCGTACGGCTAGGCCCTGGTGCCTGCACTGCGTCTCGCCCAAAGACGGTATACAACGCCAGCCACCGCTGGCACTGACTCATCGCCAGACTGTTCCCACCCCAAATCTGGGATGCACCTACGAACTGCCCGCGCGTTGGTCTTGGCTGTGCCCAGTGTTACAATTGGCTGGTTGCCGGCCCACTGTTCAGTTAGGCCGAGAAGGCCTTCCATTAGGAAACCCCACCGTGGAAAGGGAAGCAGTTACTCGCCGTTTATATGGACATGCCCACAAGGAGCCGCTGCTCCTCAACTTGACTCGAGCTTCGTTCCTGATTCTGGTTCTCTTCGTTTTGTGGGGTGTAGTAATTGTGTCTCGCGCCCACTTGACGGAGCAGTTCTTAGCCGTCGAGCGACAGTCGGATGCCCTGATCGATCCCGATGAAGGAGAGGACGCGCTGACTCCGGAGAACATCGAGGCGCAGATATTGGCCTTCACGCTGAGACTCCGCGAAGAAGAACTGCTAATCCCTGCTGGCGACGATCCTCGTCCACGGGCATTCACAATCAATCCGGGCGAACCTGCTCGCTACATTGCGGCCCGCCTCGCCGCCACCGGCTTCATCCACGATGCCGACCTCTTTAACCTTTACCTGCGAGTGGAAAAACTGGATAGAGAAATTGAAGCTGGCAACTTCATGCTGGCCGACTCTATGACCATACCCGAAATCGCCCGCGAGCTGCAGCAGGCCCGCTTCGAGGAAGTCTTGGTAACCATTCCTGAAGGCTTCCGGGCTGAAGAGATCGCCGAGCGCTTGGCCCAGAACTTCGTCATCGACGGCGAGCGGTTTCTGACAGCCGTTCGCCAGCCTCAGAGCCTTGGACTGTTGGATAACTACGATTTCCTCAGCAATCTTCCTCCCGGCGCCTCCCTGGAAGGCTATCTATTTCCCGACACCTACCGTTTTCCCGTGAACGCAACTGGCCCGGAGCTTGTCCTGGCATCCATGTTGGACAACTTCGAAAATCGGGTCGGCGCCGGCGGTCTCAGTGGAGGCAGCAGCGGCATGAACGGCCACGAACTGATCACGCTGGCATCTATCGTTGAAAGGGAGGCCGTCCAGGATGACGAGCGCCCGTTGATCGCCAGCGTCTATATCAATCGACTCAAAAATGAATGTCGCGATGTTGGCGGAACTTATCTCCAGGCCGACCCAACTGTACAGTACGCCAAGGGCACGACTGGCAACTGGTGGTGGAAGCCCCAGACCATCGAGGAATACGCCCAGGTCGAAAGCCTCTACAACACATATCTGCACCCGGGACTACCGCCCGGTCCTATCGCCAGCCCGGGCCTGCGAGCCATCGAGGCCACCAGCAGTCCAACGCAGACATCCTACTGTTTCTTCCTTGCGACCGGTGACGAAGGCCGCCATGTCTTCGCCCTAACGCTCGCTGAGCACAACCGGAATCTCGCAATCTACGGCTATCAACCCTAGACTGGTAGCCTTTTGGAGCATGACATGACCTGGAGTTGGCTATGGGCGGGTACCGGGTGCTACGGTCACGCGAAACATCTGTGGTTGCAAAAATTTCCACACCGCTAACTGTCTATGGTACGATTGGCCGCGCCCTATCCTGGGCTCGAGTCGTCTTCTGTCTGTCATTTTCCCTGGCTCTCCTTTCCTGCAATTCCACGCGGCCTGTAGTGAAGATCGGTCTGTTGGCTCCCTTTGAAGGGCTCCATCGAGAGAGTGGATACGAAGCTCTTTCTGCCATGCGCATGGCACTGGCAGACTATCCCCTTGAGAACTTCAATGCGCTTCCCCTCGCGTTGGATACCTCCGCCGACCCGGTCCAGGCCCGCCGCGCAGCCGCCAAAATGCTCCGCGACGAAACGGTCGTGGCCGTGGTTGGGCCTCTGCAAGCGCGTCAGGTCTCCGCAGTGGCAGAAGTCATCACCGCTTCAGACGTGGCATGGCAGCCTCAGGCAAGGCCGGCCTCAAGCGAAGCAGAGCAAACTCTGATCGTGACAACTATCTCCGAGATGTCTGGGACGAACATAGCTGTTGCCGGCCTGGACTTCGGTTGGCCTCAGAACTCCGATGAACCGTGGTCTTCGAAAACCGGCAAGTCGGTCACCCTGGTCGACTCCGCCACCGGCGCCGCGGCAGCCGACGCTGTGCTTTGGCTTGGCAGTCCTGCCGAGGGCGCGGCGTTTCTGGGCGATCTGCGGACGAAGAACCCTGCAGTGCCTTTCTGGACAACGGCCGTAGCCGGCGATCCGGTCTTTCTTTCTCTGCTACTGGAAAGGCTCGACGGAACTCCCCCCGGACCCATCTACTGGGTAGTCGCCCTGGGGGAAAGTGCAGAACAGTACAGAGAGTGGTCAGCGGCGCATGCGGACGCACCGCCGACGGCCTTCGCCGTCTACCTCGCCACGCGGCGGGCCCTGCAGCAGATCGCCGGCGATGACCTCCTTTCGAACGATCGTGAACTGGCACTCTTTTCTCTTGACCTCGAGGGGAAGAGCGAACTGATGGAAATCCTACGGCTTCCTTGACACGGAACTGGCCGGTGTGGCAGTCAGGCTTGGTTAGGCCGCACTGAATCTACCCCAGAATCTCGAATGCGCCTTCTCTTCATCTCCTGGGAGTACCCCCCCAATGTAGTTGGTGGGATAGGAAGACACGTTTCGGAGCTTGTTCGGGCATTCATCGCCCTTACAGATGAAACAACGCCTTCCTTCCACATGGATCTTCTGACGCCCCGCACCGGTAACGCGCCCCACTTGGAAGAACTGTCGGAATCGATAACCGTCCACCGGGTGGAGACCCCCTCGGTAAACCCCTTGGACCTCTTTAACAGCGTCGTCGACAATAACCGGTACCTGGTGTCAAAGGCAATGGAGCTGCACGACAACAACCCATACTCGCTGATCCACGTCCACGACTGGTTGACCGCCTCAGCCGGTATCGAACTGAAGCACGCCTGGCGGATTCCCCTCGTTACCACCATCCATGCCACCGAAAGAGGAAGACACCAATCACACTTGCCCAGCGAAACAAGCCGCAATATCAACCAGCTGGAGTGGCAAGTTTGCTTCGAATCCTGGCGGCTCATTGTCTGCAGCTCCTACATGGCCGGCGAACTGCGCAGATTCTTCGATGTGCCGCTGGACAAAGTAACCCTCATCCCCAACGGCGTTGACGTCACTCCATTTCAGGCCTGCCCGGAGGAGCGAGTTCACGAACTGAAAGCCAGATTCGCCCCCAACGGCGAAAAACTGCTCTTCTATATCGGTCGCATCACGCCGGAGAAAGGCGTGCAGGTGCTGATGCAGGCCCTTCCCTTCATTCACGAAAAGCATCCCGACCTGCGTTTGATTGTAGCAGGCAGAAACAGTGAGCAGTTACAGCCCTTGGTCGATGATTTGGGAATCGGGGAGGCAGTTGAACTATTGGGGTTTATCGATAGCGAAACGCGCGACTGCCTCTATCGCAGCGTCGACGCAGCCGTCTTTCCAAGCCTGTACGAGCCCTTCGGTATTGTTGCTCTTGAAGCTATGGCCGCCGGCTGTAGCGTCATCGCCAGCGAAGTCGGCGGGCTGGCAGAGGTCGTCGACCACCGGCGCACGGGTCTCACCGTGCGCGTCAATGACACACAAAGCATAGCCTGGGCAGTTGATCAGCTACTCACCGATCCCCTCCAGGCCCAGGCCATGCGTGCTCGTGCTCTGCAGGAGGTCACACGCTCTTACAACTGGCTCACCATCGCCGCCTCGACCCTGAGCATGTACAGGGCTGTGGTGGCGCAGAGGCAGGACGTCAACTGGTGATCCGGTCCAATACGATTGACCGCTCTGGCCGGTCTTGTACCGCGTCAGAGAAACTGTAGGCCTTCAGAACACGTTCCGCCGCAAGACCGGCCGCATCCTCGTCAGCCGCGTGCACCGTACACAGTCTGTCCCCCGCTGAAACCCTGTCACCCACCTTCGACGTAAGCACGATACCGACGCGGGGATCGATTTCGTCGCCCTTACGTTGCCGGCCCCCGCCTAGCGCCACCACGGCAAGACCGACTGCTCGCGCATCCAAACCGCTGACAACCCCGTCCCGCGTCGCCTCTACTTCTACGGTCACGGGCGCCTTGGCTAGCCCATCCGGACTAACGACCGCGGCCGCATCGCCGCTTTGCGCCTCCACAAACTGAACGAATCTGTCAAAGGCTGCCCCGGAGTTAATGGCCTCCTGAACGCTTCGCCTGGCTGCCTCACGTCCGGCCTCGTCTCCCGCCGCATCCTGCTCTCTGAAAAGTTCTGGGTCGCCCAACAGCAGCATCTCGGACGCTACCTCCTGCGTCAACTGCTGAAAGTCGGGCGGTCCTCCTCCCTGGAGCGTGTCGATTGCCTCCCGGACCTCAAGAATGTTGCCAACCGCCCTTCCCAGGGGCTGGTCCATCGCTGTAACCAGCGCTGTTACCCGGCGCCCGGCCCCCTTTCCGATCGAAACCATCAGCTCGGCCAACTCCCTCGCCTCCGCCGGTGTCTCCATGAAGGCCCCCCTGCCGCACTTTACGTCCAGTACGATGGCATCGGCCCCCGCAGCCAGCTTCTTGCTCATGATACTGCCCGCGATGAGAGGCAAACTCGGCACCGTGCCGGTGACATCCCGCAACGCATACAGCTTCTGGTCAGCGGGCGCCAGCGTGGCCGTCTGGGCCGCCACCACCAGTCCCACCTCCCTCAGCTGACGGCGAAACTGCGCCGTACTCAGACCGGCG
Organism: Caldilineaceae bacterium; assembly: GCA_034428435.1. Lineage (GTDB taxonomy): Bacteria > Chloroflexota > Anaerolineae > Caldilineales > Caldilineaceae > Bin5. Next base: position 15,130 of record DAOUHY010000427.1, read on the forward strand.
CTCCAGCCGGGAATGCCCTCCAGCTTGTCGATCGTTCCTCCTGAAAAACTGAGCCCGCGACCGCTCATCTTGCCTACCGGTAACCCGCACGCCGCCACGATCGGCCCCACCGTTAAGGTAGTCTTGTCGCCGACGCCGCCGCTGGAATGTTTGTCCACGATCAGATTTCCCGACCCCGCCAGTTCGCGCAGATCGAGCGTCTCTCCGCTTCCTGCCATTGCCAGCGTGAGCGCTGTCGACTCTTCCGCCGTCATGCCTCGAAAGTAGACCGCCATCGCCCAGGCCGCAATCTGGTACTCGGGGATCGTCTCCTGAACGATTCCCCTCATCAGGAATTCCAACTCGTCGGCACTGTGCTCGCCCCCGTCACGCTTCTTGGTGATCAATTCGACTGCGTTCATCATGAACTTCTTTGGCGCCTTGCCCGTTGGTGGTAAACTTGCACAATGCTGCAACAGGGGTCGTAAATACCCGCTTTTGTCCTGCGCCGCGGTAGCCGGGCCCACAGCGGCCGCCCTGCATCGATCCCCGGCAGTCCCTTGCAGATCAGCGTTTCATTATCCATCCAGAGCGAATAATGGGCAAGACAGTTACAGTGGTAGGAGGTGGACTGGCCGGCACCGAGGCGGCCTGGCAGCTGGCGCAACGGGGATTCTCCGTCCGTCTCTATGAAATGCGTCCCGTGCGGCAAACACCCGCCCATGTCACCGACCGTCTGGCTGAACTGGTCTGCTCCAATTCCATGGGCAGCACACTGCCCGACCGCGCCCTCGGCATTCTCAAAAACGAAATGCTGCATATGGGCAGCTTCGTGATCCGCACCGCCTTCAAACACGCCTTGCCGGCCGGACAGGCCCTCGCCGTCGGCCGCGATGAGTTCGCCGACGAGATCACTGGCCGCATCGCCTCGCACCCTCTAATCGAACTCCTCCGCCAAGAGGTGACCGCCATCCCCGAAGGCCCTACGATTCTCGCCACCGGCCCGCTGACCAGCGATGCCTTGACCCGCGCCGTCCAGTCCCTAACCGGCCCCTATCTCTACTTTTACGACGCCATGGCCCCAATCGTCACGTCGGAAAGCATCGACACTACGATCGCCTTTCGCCGCAACCGCTGGGACAAGGCCGGCAGCGAAGGTACCGACGATGGCGACTATCTGAACTGCCCACTCGATCAGACAGAATACGAGGCCTTCGTCGACGCCCTGCTGGCCGCCCCCAGGCTCGAACTGTCGGGCGCCGACAAGGAGCTCGAGCGCTACTTCGAAGGCTGCATGCCGATCGAGGCCTTGGCGCAGCGGGGCAAGGACGCCCTTGCCTTTGGACCGATGCGGCCGGTGGGTCTTCATGACCCCAAAACTGGAAAGCGCCCTTTCGCCGTCGTCCAACTCCGACAGGACAATGTCGCTGGCACCCTCTATAACCTCGTCGGTTTCCAGACGAACGTGAAGTGGGGCGCACAAGCTGAAATCCTGCGAATGATTCCGGGCCTGCAGGACGCCGAGTTTGTGCGACTCGGTCAGATGCACCGCAATACGTTCATAAACAGCCCGACGCTTCTGCGTCCCACGCTACAATTTAAGGGTAGAGACGATCTCTTCTTTGCCGGCCAGATAACCGGCACCGAAGGCTATGTCGGCAGCGCGTTGGGGGGCCTCCTCACCGGGATCAATATGGCGCGCCTGTTGACGGACCAGCCCCCACTGCAACTGCCCCGCGCCGCCATGTCCGGCGCCCTCTTCCACTACATCACCCACGCCTCCCCCGACGACTTTCAACCCATGAAGGCAAACATGGGCCTCCTGCCTCCTCTCCCTGAGCGCGTCCGCAACAAGCGTCAACGCTACGCCGCCTACGCCGCCAGGGCGAAACAAGAGCTGGAAAACTGTCTTCTTGAGAAGGGATTCAGTCCGGTTGCCTGCTAAGGAGAGTCGTCCCTTAGTCAACGACTAAGCCATAGCCATTCCGCGATCAATACTGGGGCAGGGGAAGCGACCTCTCTGATAACTGACCACTAACCACTGCAGTTTTGGGCGGTCGGGCCTATTCGGCCCTCCCTTGTGCGGGGGCTCCGCCCCCGCAACGCCCCCTTTCCTACAACCCCCGCCGCAGCGAGTGTGTGGGCGATGCGAGCTTGTCGTCCCGCGGCGGCCGGGCTTCCCCCCACCCCGCGTCTTGGCAGATTCCAAGTATGTGCCAGCGCAGGCAAGACAGGCGAGGCAGCTCCCATATATGCCCAACGTTCACCGCTATGACCATCGCGAGCCCGCTAAAGAAATACTGACGGCCCATTCCGCCCAGACAGACCGCACACACTACACACACATAACATGGCTTAGTGGACTTACTCCCTTAGCCAGAAAAAACAAGGCCCGGCGTGGGCCGGGCCTGCAACTGCGAGGACACTATCTGACTGAGGTCGGTACGTCAAATCCAGTTATTCGGCCGCCCTTGCATTGACTATCGCCAGCAGCGCGTTCGTCTGGTCAAGCTTAACCTTATAGACTTCGAAATCACCGAAATAGGCCCGGTCGTATTTGTCGCCCTCAAACTCCCCAGTGAAGAACCAGCGCTTCGTATATTGCATCGAGACCAGCATGCCTGTGCGTACGTCATGGCAAGTCAGACCATTGTATACCGTCGTCCAACCGCTCTCCTCTGCAACTTCCGCTACCTGTTCATCGCTGCACCAGACCTCTATTTCTTCTCCCGATTCCAGGTGGAAGAGCGCATTGGCAATTCCGGGCCGGGGCCCAAGCCAGTAGTTGAAAAAGAACAGACCGGTCGAGTTGGGATAGCGTTCCGTACCCTCGATACGGTCAATCTGATGTGGCCACGTAGAATCCTCTCCGCACGCCTCCTCCCAGGTAACGATTCGATTGATCGCTAACCAGCGAAGATCCCGATCGTTATGTATTTCCGTTCTGGAAACGGCGGAACACTCATTGACTGCGCAGCGCCGCGAACCGCATTCATACTGCACATTCCACGAGGCCGCAAGGTCCTCTGGGAAGAGTGGAATCAGTGTCGGCAATGCTTCAGCGTTCTCGTCCGGCGTCACCACTATCTGGGACATCCAGGCAGTCTGGGTAGTCTCCTCTTCTGCACTGTCCTCGTTGTCGATACAGCAAACGCGCCACCATCCTTCAGCCGTCCGTCCGGTCGTGGTAAAAGTATCTCCTTCCACGGCCCTGGCCACAATCTGAAAGTCGATACTGGGTCCGCTGCGAATGTTGGCTCTGGGTCGTCTTACCGTCAGAATCGCAGGCGCGGTACTCTCGCTTGGCGCTGCATCCTCCTCTACCGAACCTTGCGAAACGGCTGCGCCGTTAACCCTCTCCAACGGCACCACACCTGGAGGCAGGGCGTTCTCCTCTTCAACCTCAGCAACTTCGGGCGCCAGGGCCAGGTTGGGATCTTCCTCAGGAATCGGCACGCACGCGGTCAGCAACGCCAGACTGAGGCCCACCACAACGCAAGTCAACGCGCCGCGCTTCTGCATAGTAACATGCAAGCAGGTTCTTTTTTGTAGCAATTGGCCTGATCTGTGCATTAATTTCTCGGCGTTAATCATCTCTGGATTCGCCTCTGTTCATGAAGCCTGCAACTTTCTTGACTGGGGAAGGCCGGTGTGGAAATGGTCGGCGGCCCTTGTCTGGCCGCCGGAATATCTGCTGGTCTTTTGCACTCTTTTCTCGGACTTCAGTATAGCGATGTTGTGGCGGAAAGACAACAGTTGTGTTCTAATGGAAGTCGTCCATCTTGCCTTCCCATCAGGCACGAACATCAGTTGTTCGCCATACGTAGGCCTATCGTGCCACAACCAAACACTTTACTCTAAGACCAAAGTGAACGGTCCTGCGAACAGGCGTAAGCCTCAATCCCACCCACTGCAATCTGCATCGGCATCCGCCGGTCTCCCGGACGTTTTGCATACCGAGGCCGCCAAGGATCTTCTGAAAGCCACCTCCCCTGACGTGAACGCCTCCAATATGCACGCGGCAGCGCTCGCCGTCGTCGTGCCTACTTACAATGAGGCCGACAATCTGGAAGAGTTGGTTGAGACCCTCTTCGCTTTGCCACTGAAGAACCTGCGCCTGGTCGTCGTTGACGACGACTCCCCGGACGGTACGGGGGCATTGGCCGACAAACTGGCGCAACGCTACAACCAGGTACACACACGGATTTCGGTTATCCATCGCCCGCAAAAGGGCGGACTGGGCACGGCCTATGTAGCCGGCTTTCAACGCGCCCTTTCCGAAGGCGCAGAGTTTATCGTTCAGATGGATGCAGACTTCAGCCACAGTCCGTCCTACATTTTGCAAATGCTCGGCGTCATCTTCGCCACAGGCATGGACGTCGTCATCGGCAGCCGCTATGTGCCGGGCGGTTCCTTGGACGAGAACTGGAATTGGTGGCGAAGTCTGCTCAGCAAGTGGGCCAACATTTACTGCCGCACTGTCCTGAAAGTCCGCGTACGCGACATGACCGCCGGGTTCAAGCTCTGGCAGCGAAGCGCGCTTCAGGATATCAATCTGCATACCGTCAGAAGCAACGGATACATCTTCCAGGTCGAAATGGCCTACCTCAGCGAAAAACTAGGCTTCCACATCATCGAGCTCCCCATCCACTTTGAAGATCGCCGTGTTGGCCAGAGCAAAATGAACGTGCCGGTCAAAGTGGAGTCAGTCTGGCGCGTCTGGGAACTGCTGTGGCGGCATCGCAAGCGTGTGTCTGGCGCCAGAGAGCCGCTGACTCAGCCTCCGACAGTCATGAGGAGCGGCCGGCCTGCTCCGCACCGTTAGATGTCGCGATTTCGCCTGGCCAACGTAATGCACCGGCTACAAAGTGTCCGCACCGACCTGCTCGCCCTCGCCCTTCTGACCGTCCTACCCCTTATCTGGTTCGGCCCGGTTCTCTTCACCGGCAAAACGCTGCTGCCCTATGACAACCTCTACCGCTACCAGCCTTGGCAGTCACTACAGCCCGGCATTACACCGCACAACGAGCTACTGAGCGACCTCGTCCTGGAAAATGTAGTTTGGAAACTGCATGTGCGTCGAACACTGCTGCAAAATGAGATTCCGCTCTGGAACCCGCAACTGTTTACCGGCGCCCCCTTCTTCGCCGCCGGCCAGGCCAGTGCCGCCTACCCCCTGAGCGCACTCTTCTACCTCCTTCCTATCGAGATAGCATTCGGGTGGTTCACCGCGATCCAACTGGCCATTGCCGGGGTCAACGCCTATCTGCTCGGCCGCGTGTTGAAACTGCGGCCCGTGGCCGCTCTCTTCAGCGGCGTCGCCTTTCAGTTCAGTGGCTTCATGGTTGTAAGCGTCGTCTTCACCATGGTCATCGCCGCCGCCTCCTGGCTGCCCCTCCTGCTGGCGACAATCGAAAGGATGATCCAGAAGCAGGAGCACAAGGGCGTAGCTGGATTTCGCCCTATCCCCTATGTGGTAGCCGGTATAGGAATAGTCGGGTTGGTTGTACTCGCCGGTCACCCGGAGTTCCTCTACTATACGCTGCTCGTGGCGGGTATCTACACCATCGTTCGCCTTCTCGTAGCATGGCGGAGACTTCGCGACCCGGGTGGTGATCACCAGGCACAGACGCCCTCCTCTGACCAACCCCGCCGTGAAGGGAAAAAAAGGCACGTCCTGCACGCGCTGGCCAGAATCGCCGGCTGGATCCTCCTCATCCCGCTCTTGGGCCTTGCCGCCGGCGCAGTCCAACTCCTGCCCCTCTATGAACTTGTGCAGCAAAACTTCCGCGAAGGCTCCGCTTCATACCGGCAGGTCGTCGAATGGGCTTGGCCGGACCGCCACATCCTTACATTCCTCCTGCCCGACATCTTTGGCAACCCCAGCCATCACCACTGGTTCGATCTCTGGGCTCTGCGCTGGCAAACCGCAACCGTTAACTGGCTGGGGGAGGCCAGCAATACCATCTTCTGGGGCATCAAGAACTACGTGGAGGGCGGCAACTATGTCGGAGTCAGTACATGGCTGCTGGCCGCGCTCGCGGTCTGCGTCACCCTCGCAACCTCCGTCTTCCGTACGGGCAACCACAATCCCCGCATGCCGCACAACGCACATAGTCAGCTACGCATGCCCACGTTTCTCTTCGCCTCGCTGGCGCTGGTCTCCCTGCTCTTTGCATTCGGCACGCCACTCTACGCCCTTCTGTTCTTCGGCCTGCCCGGCTGGGACCAGCTACACAGTCCCTTCAGATGGGTCTTTCCCTTCACCCTGGCAATGTCACTTCTCGGCGGAATCGGATTGGAGCGAGCCCTATCCTTCCACTCGGATACCGGCAATCAACGTTTCATCGCATTCGGACGACTCAGCATCCGCTTCACCTGGTTCATCGGCCTTCTCGCCCTTTCTGCTGCTGCCGCGGGCCTGACCGCGCTCCTGGCCGTCGCCGCCAGTTACTTCATTCCTTCACCCTTCGTAAACCTCGCACAGAGGGCTGTGGAAGCATCCGATCTGGCCCAAGCGGCATTTGCCGATGGACGCATGTTCTGGGGATACCAGAGCGTCGGCATCGCCCGCTTCGGCACATTTGCGCTTGTGACCGGGCTGCTCCTGTGGCGACTCACAAGAACGGATGACAGAGCCGCCGGGCGAGAAGAAACAAATGGCGTCGCGCCCAGGAGTCACAAATCCAGGGCACGCCTCGTCTCCTTGCTTCCCTTTTCCTTTGTCGCTCTCCTCGCGCTCGAACTCTTCGCCGTCCACGGCACATTCAACCCCGCCGCCGACCCGGCCCTGTCGCCACTCCGAAATGTGCCCCCGGTGGTACGGTTCATCAATCAAATAGAGAACGTAGGCTCGCGCGACGAAATCCGCTATGCCCCCTTCCGCTTCACCACCTTCGACCCTCCTGGTAGCAAGACCTTTAACGCCAATGTCGGCATGTATTACGGTTGGCAGGACATCCGCGGTTACGACTCGATTATTCCAAAGCAGTACGTTGACCTGATGAATCGCCTCGCCGACCAGAGCGGCGAACTGCTCTACAACCGCATCGCGCCGCTTTACGCTTCCGCTGGCCCGGCCAACAACCACAATCCCTTCGCCGCGCTGGAGAATCCCTTGCTCGACCTCCTCGGCGTTAAGTACATTCTGTCGGAGCTGGTCGTCCCAAATTCGAACTCGTGGCAGAAGGTCTACGAAGATGACGCCCTTCGAGTCTACGAGAACCTTGAGGTCTTCCCCCGCGCCTTCATTGCAACCGAGGCGGTCGTTCTGCCCGCCGCCGAGCAGCCGCTCCTCGACGCAGACTTGCGTCGGACCGTTTTCATCGAGGAAGCGCCAGCCGCAACCGAAGCCCTCATCCCATCCAGCCCAGCCACGGCAGACACCTCAATCAGCCGCTACACGGCCAACAACGTTTTCGTCGACGTTAACCTCAGCGACAGAGGCTGGCTGGTCCTCACAGACGCCTACTTCGACGGCTGGAACGCCTATCTGCGGCCCTTTGGCGGCAATGAGAACGACGAACAAGAGCTGACAATTCACCGCGCAAACTCGGCTTTTCGTGCCGTCTACCTGCCCCAAAGCGGCCAGTGGACCGTCCGCTTTACCTACAGCCCTATGAGCTTCAAGCTCGGTCTCTATATCACTTTCCTGGCAACCATGCTCAGCCTGTTGCTACTGCTGTGGTGGGCCTGGGGACGGTTCTATCGCCCCGAAGCGACCGCCGGCGCAGCCCGTACCGTCGCCAAGAACTCGGTCGTACCCATGGGCCTCAATCTGGCTAACAGGATAATCTACTTCGTCTTTGCCATGCTGTACGTGCGTATACTGGGCCCGGAAGGGACAGGACAATACGCATGGGTGATAGCCGTATACGGCATTTTCGAAATCCTGAGCCGGTACGGCCTCGGCACCCTGGTAACGCGCGAGGTGGCAGCCGACAAGAGCAAGTCCAGCCTCTATCTGACCAATGTACTGTCCCTTCGCACTCTCCTTTGGGCAGTCAGCATCGTTCTGATGGCTCTTGCCGTCGGGGGCTCCCGTTTCACCTCCTCAGTGGGCCTGGCATCCATTTGGGGAGGCTCTTTGGCCAACCTGTGGGCCTCATTCCTGGCCGTGACGACGGGCTGGTCCGGAGTCGAGAGCACCTTGGGGGCGCCGGCTCCAATCGGCCTCGTGGAAATACAAGCCGTCGCCGTCTTCGCACTGGTGATGCTGGTTGCCAACTGGTCCGACGCCTTCAGCAGTCTGTTCAACGCCTTCGAAAAGATGGAATATACCGCCGGCCTCGGCATCGCCATGGCCCTGCTTCAGGTAACGCTGGGCGCGCTGGTCCTGCTGCTCGGCTGGGGAATCGTAGGCCTGGCGTGGGTGGCGCTGGTCGTCAACTCCGTCCAGCTCATCTGGCTGAACTGGCTCGTTCGCTCAACGCTGTTCAGGCCCCAATGGAAGTGGGACTGGGCATTGCAGAAATGGATGCTCTCGACCAGCGGCCCGCTTATGATCAACCACCTCCTGGCCACGGTCTTCTGGCGCATCGACATCTGGATTCTCCGCCCCCTCGTCGGTGCCGCCAGCGTGGGCCTCTACAGCGTCGCCCTCAAATACTTGGACGGTCTCAACATCATCCCCAGTACATTCACACTGGCCATCTTCCCGCTGATGAGCCGCCTGGCCAGGCAGGAAGGCGCAGCCCTGCTGAGGTCCTACACACTTGGCGTTCGCCTACTCCTCATCGTAAGCCTGCCGCTGGCCGTCGCGGTTACCTTGCTAGCCCAGCCTCTCATCTTCCTGCTCGGTGGCGTTCAATTCACCACTGCGTCCAGCGAAATTGCCGTCGTTTCCGACCGCCTCTGCCACATGCTCGGGGAGACGATCGCCACCTTCGACTGCGGCGGGCTGTCTTCCAGGAGCGGCTCTGTACTGGCCCTGCAAGTGATCATCTGGAGCATTCCCATTGGCTTCGTAAACAGCGTGACCCAATACGTCCTCATCGCCGCCGACCAGCAGCGCTATCTGACCAGGGCCTTTATCTTCGGCGTCGTTTTCAATCTGGCAGGCAATCTCCTCTTAATCCCAGTATTCAGCTTCATCGGCGCCGCCGTCGTAACCATCCTCAGCGAAATCTGTCTGCTCCTCCTTTTTGCCCGCCGTGTTCACCGCAGCGTCGGCGTCACGCCCTGGCTGGATCTGGTCTGGCGGCCGTTGGTCTCCGCCGCTGCCATGGGACTCCTTCTTTACGGCCTCACCGCAATTGGCGTCAATCAATGGCTCGCCATCCTGCCCGCGCTGGCGGCCTATGTCGGCGTCTTCGCGCTGATAGGTGGCCTGGCCGATGCTGACCTCCAGCTTGCTACCAGGTCTCTGCTGCAGAACCGTCTCGCCTGGCAGACCCAACAAGAGGCCGAAGGCACATAGCCGCGGTGCAGCGGTCTCTATGCTCCCGGCTTGACGTCGCCCCTTAAACGCGAGCGCGCCAGGGCAGAAGCGTAAAGCCGTTCGCTTCCAGCCATTCCGGATCCGGCCCGTCCCAGCCAAACCGGTCCAAGTCTACGCGCCCGTCAGTCTCGAAGCGCACGCCCTCTTCCATCAGCAGTTTTCGCTGGCGGTCCGTCGCCAAAGGATCCCCCCGCGGGCTGACCCCTCCCTTAGCGTTCACGACCCGCTGCCACGGCACGTCAGTATCAGCCGCCAATCCCCCCAGCGCGTAACCGGCCATTCGCGGCGAAGCCGCCCCCGCAATCCACGCAATCTGCCCATAGGTCGCCACCCGCCCAAACGGGATCTCCCGAATGACCAGAAGCATCCTTTCGTAAATGCTCACCCTCTCCCCGCCCATTCTCTCTGCTCCCCGCACGCCTCCCCCCTACCCCCAAACCATCAACGGCCACTGACTACTGCCTACTGCCGTACACCGTTTGGCAAATCGTCCGCCCGCGACTATGCTTGCATCCATGGATGTCTCGATTCCGGAGCTTCTGAACACTTGGGAGCTCTATCCTGGCTCTGCCGCCGCCCTGCTGACTATCTTTCTGCCTTACATCCTCTGCTGGCTGCGGTTGAAGCGTAATCGCTCCCCTCTTGCTACGACTGCCCGCCTCGTCAGTTTCAGCGCGGGGACGGCAGCACTGGCATTGGCATTCCATTCGCCCCTGGTTACGCTTCAACAGGAGTTGCTCATCGGAAGGGCTGGGCAGCAGATGCTCATCGGGCTTCTGGCCCCGCCCCTCCTTTGGCTAGCCTGCCCGGCCCACATCATCCTGCGTAGCCTGCCGCCTTCTGCGCGCCGCTGGACGGTGAGCAAGCTCAAAAGGTCTACGTGGTCGGGGATTCTGATTCGCAGGCTGACACACCCGCTCCCAATCTTGCTGCTGGCCTTCAGCGTCTTCCTGCTCTGGCATGAGCCGGTCGTCGCCAACTGGCTCCTGATCCGTCCTTCCGCCTATCGCCTCTGCCTGTGGGGCGTCTGGATTACCTATATGCTTTTCTGGTGGCATCCGCTGGGTACAGGCCCGCGCCTGCGGCAACCCATGCATCCCGCCATCGCCTTTCTCTTTGTAATCCTCGGGGGAGAGGTCCCCAATATGGTAACCGGTGTCACCCTGGCATTCCGCAACACGCCCGCCTACAGCTACTATGCCGGCCGCCTGCCCCTTCCCGAACTGACCACGATGCAGGACCAGATGATCAGCGGTGGCATTATCTGGTTCTTCGGCAGCATCGTATACGTCGGTGTTGCCGTAGCCCTGCTGGGACGCGTCTTCGGCAACTTCGAAGCCCCGCGGCCGCAGCCCATCAGCTGGGACGCAACCGAGCGCACAATCGCGCCCGGACTGGAACATAGGGTCCTTGGCCGATGACCCCATCCGCCCCGCGAGTTCAATCGAACAGTCGTCCCAGGTCTGCCAGCCGTTTCGCGGCGCAGCTATTCGGATACGTTCTCGCAGGCTGATGAGTATAACGAAACCACAAGCATCCTACCGTCCCCAGCGCTACGACCTGAAAAACTCGCTCCACCCATCCCCATGAATAACGAAAAAAAACGATTCCTGCGCCTGGCCGTCGCAGCCTTCATCATTTCCGGCGCAATGGCGATGAGCGGTTGCACTTCCCTCTTGGATAACCTGTTTCCCGCAGGCAGCGTCGCCGACGGCCCGGCTAGAGTCAGCGTTCAGAGCCTGGATACCTCAGAGTCGTCTCAGGCATCCCCGGCTGTTGAAAAACCCGTAGAACGCACCGAGGCAGCCAAGGCGCTTCAGCCCCTCTCTCTCGCTCTCGACTCTCAGGCCCGAAAAGCCGTCTATGTCCCAACACGGGACCTGCGCGATCTGGCCTTGCGCCTGCGCCCGGGAGTAGATTTCATTCCCGAATCGGAATCTTCCCCCGAATACGCAGTCGGGGATCGAATCTTATTCTGGGCTTCCAACGTAGACTCAAATGAGCACTTTCAAGTTGAGGCCGAGTTACTGTACAAAAATGAAGTCGTTTACCTCTGGGCCGAACTAGGCCACGAGCTGGACCTGGAAACCATGGCTGCTTCAGCAGACCGCTTCGCGCAAAGGATTTATCCGCAAGTGCGCGCCTTTTTCGGCTCCGAACCCAGCCCGGGAATCGACGGCGACTCCCGCCTGCACATCCTGCACGCAACCCGCCTGGGACGCGGCATCGCCGGATACTTCAGCGGCGCCGACGCCTTCAGCGCCCTGGCCAATCCCTTCTCCAACCAGAAAGAGATGTTCTCCATAAGCTTGGACTGGCTTCGTCAACTCCGAGACTATGAGCTCTACGAAACCGTACTGGCGCATGAATTTCAGCACATGGTTCACTGGCACAACGATCGCAATGAAGAAACCTGGGTCAACGAGGGACTGAGCGAGCTGGCCCAGGAGGTCGCCGGTTATCCCCCCGACCTTGGCTTTGCCTACGTCTATGCTAGGCAACCGGACACTCAGCTGAACACTTGGAACATCGACCCCAATGACAACGCCCGCCATTACGGCAGTGCCTACCTGTTCATGGCCTACTTCCTTCAGCGCTTCGGCGAGGAGATGACACGCGCCGTCGTTTCCCAACCTGCCAATGGTACCCGCGGTTTCGACGTCGCACTGCAGGAGGCAGGCCTGAATCTCTCCTTCGAGGATGTCTTCGCCGACTGGGTCGTCGCCAACTATGTCGGCGATTTCAACGCACTCGCCCGCCATGGCATTGCCGGCTACGCACAGTTACAGCCGCCTGAGCCCGCCTTGGCAGAATCGGTAAGTCGCTTGCCCCAGGGCACCAGGAATGCTTCCGTACGCAACTTCGGCGTAGATTACATCTCCCTTAGCGGGCGCGGTAACGCAACGATCCACTTCCAGGGCAACACAACGACTCGCTTTGCCGGGGTGGAACGCTTCAACGGCGGCCGCGCCTGGTGGAGCAACCGGGGCGACGATTCCGACGTTCGCCTTACGCGAAAACTCGACCTTACCAATGTTTCTCCCGGCGATGACCTGACCATGACCGTACGCATGTGGTTTGACATCGAGGAAGACTACGATTACGGCTATGTGCTGGCCAGCCTCGACGGCCGAAAATGGGATATCCTGCCCGGCCAGAGCACCACGACCACAAACCCGAGTGGAAACAGCTTCGGCGCCGCTTATACAGCCCAGAGCGCGCCTTCCCTTCTTGCAAAGAAACCCGGCTGGATCGAGGAGACCTTTGACCTGCGCGCCTATGCCGGCGAAAACGTATCCATCCGCTTCGAGTATGTCACCGACGATGCAGTGAACGCACCCGGTTGGTTCATCGACGAGGTCGAAATCCCGGCAATTGGGTACGCTACAAACTGGGCTGACGGAGAGAACGGCTGGGAAAGCGAGGGCTGGCTGTTAACCGACAATATTCTTCCGCAGGAGTGGCTCGTGCAAACCATGGTGTTCCACGAGGGCGCTCTCGCCGGCTTCGATCGGGCCTCTGTGGACAGCGACGGCAGCCTCCGCATCGATCTGGATGGATTGGACAGAGAAAGCGAGGTTGTTCTGGCTATCAGCGGACTGACGCCAGTGACCACCGAGGAAGCTTACTACGAGTACGAAATCAAGCTGCGCCAGTAGCCCCAACCGGCATAGCGGATTCGGAACGTCCCCCAATGCCCGTATCACTGTTCGCGTGGACCCAGAGCGCGCCTGCGTATGATCTGAGAAAGACCCGCCCCCAGGACAAGCCCGGCAACCACGTCGCCGACATAGTGGATGTTCAGCGCCACTCTGGCCCAGCCGATCCAAAGTACCAGCAAAGGCGCAAGCTTGCCCGCCCCCGGCCATAGAGCGGCTGCCCATGTCAATATGACACCGCACCGCACACCGTGACCGCTCGGAAAGCTGTGCTCGTCCGGCCCCACACCGTACAAAAACCGGCCGCCGCCCGGTCTGGGACGTCGCACCACCTGCTTGATCAGCATCGTCCCCGCTGCGCCGCCCGCGAACGAAATAGTCCAACCGATCAAGCTCCTCTGTTTCTGCCGGCTGCCCCGCGACCGTCGCCAAAGAAAGAGCGTCACGAGCAACCACAAGACACTGTCGCCTAGGTGGGCTCCGACATGTGCCAGCCAGTATAGAGGGTGACGCGCCGTCAGCTGATCTTCCTTCAGCGCCGTGCGGGCACTGTACATTTCATCCAGCCCGGTCAGTCTCTCCAAAAGACTTCGCATTCTCAGTCCTCGCCAGGCCCCGCAGTTCGCTCCTGTGTACGCGTATTGGCAGGATGATCGGGATTCCTCTTCAGGTACTCCTGCACCTGCACGAGCTGCTCCGGCTTGTCCACGTCCATGCCAGCCTCCGCCAGCGGCAAGACCACCGGTCCCCCCCGCACGCCAGCGATCCGATAGGCGACGTCCACTATATCGACAATGGCAAGACGGCGCAGCAGAAACTTGACCATCGTAGGAAGTCCCAACTTCCACACTAGCGCCAAAACATTCTTGCGGTTTTCGATGAAATACCGAATACGCTCCTGGATGTGAAAACCGGCAGACAGTCGCCCCAGGTATAGATCGCTGCTGCAAAACGAACCCTCCCGCAGCGGCAAGTAGGTCCTTCTGCTTTCTGGAAACGCGGCCAGCATTACATCTTTCCGAACAATGCCCCAGTAGACATCATGCTCGAACGGTTCGCATGCCTCAATAAAGCGATCAACAATCTCTCCGGTCAAGAGCGCGATATCTGCCGAAAGAGCAATCACATAGCGGTCGTCCGCATTCAGTTCTCGGAGTTTGCGCAACCCGGCATTCTGGCTGGCCCAGAGACTGGGCTGGTTTGGCACATGATGCACCGGGACACCAAAGTCGATCTCGTCCGGCCCGATGCCAACGACAACGATTTCGCCAATGCGATCGCTTTCCGTCAAAGCCCGAACGACGTGCCAGGCCATCGGCATCCCCACCAGTGGCACAAGTGACTTATGCGCAACGCCGGCCGCCGCACTGACTCGATCAAGCTGGTCAGGATCATATCCAGCAGTGATGAATGCGTCGAACTGTTCCTGCAAGACGTCCCCTCTCTATGTTAGACAACGCGCCTGGTTGCACTCAAAACTGCCCACCAAAAACTCAGGGCAGGCAACGTCCTTCTGCCTGCCCCGTTTGACTCTCCAGCGTCGGTCAACCCCGCGATGGGGCCTGCCTATCAATACTTCGACCGGTCGATTGCGATACGCAGCCGGTACTCTTCCGCCATCAACTGCTCGACTTCACCCTCCAGCCGCTGACGCCGGCTCCGCTGACGGCGGCTCCGCTGACGGCGGCTCCGCTGACGGCGGCTATCGGCACTACTCGCGGCCTCCAGCTGCCGTCGTGCTCTCGTCAACTCCCGCAGCACTTCGTGTTTACGTGCGATCAATGATTCCCGGTCATTCTTCATCGTTTCCCCAGTCCATCTCATCGAAATCTCGCGGCGCCCGCGGCTTGTAAAGCAGGAACGCCAGTCCGACTCCCAGGAAATACAGACTGATGAGCGGCAACATGACTATCGTCATATTGATGGGATCGATCGTGGGCGTGATCATCGCCGCCACAACCGAGATGATCACTATCGCCTGACGCCACATCCCCAGCAACCGCCGCCCGCTAACCAGGCCGATTCGTGCCAGAAACGCGATCACTAAAGGCGTTTCAAAGGAAACGCCAATCCAGAACACAATGCGCGTGAAGAATCCAACGTATCGGTCGACCGTCCACTCCTGATCGATTACATCGCCAAGGAAATTCTGCAAAAAGCCGACCGCCACCGGCAACATGACGAAATTGGCAAACGCCGCGCCGCCGAAGAAAAGAACCATGAACCCAGGCAGGAGCAGGAACAGACTTCGTTTTTCGTGGGGATACAGACCAGGGGCAATGAAGGCGACGATCTGATAGACCAGGACCGGCATCGCAACGATCACGCCCATCACGAACATGACCTTGAAGAACACAAAAATGGTGTCCGTTGGGCCGATTGCTATCAGTTTTTCTTCGACTGGGCTTGTAATAAACGCGATGACCGGCTCGACAAATGCAATACTGCCGACGATACCAAACAGTAGCGCGCCCACGATCCAGATCATCCGGTTGCGCAATTCTGCCAGATGTTCGAGCAGCCCCATTCGGCTGTCATCAAAAGGATCGGTATCTAGGGGCGTAGCCTGCTGCGTCACAGTTGGGTCTCCTCGCTACCCTCGCCGTCCACATCCTCCGTCACCGCAGCTACCGCCTCTTCATCGGAACCGGTACTGCCCTCCCCCGCAACGACAGTGCTATCGGATGCCCCGCCCCCTGTGCCTTCACCGTTACTGCTCATCTCGACAAGCGTTGCCGGCTTGCTTGTCGCTCCGGTCTCTATGACGTCTGGCGCGGCCTCCTCCTGCTCCGACGCCTCTTCCCCTGCACTCTTCTGTGCCGCCACCGCCTCGCGCCGGCTTTCGGCTCGCCGCTGTGCACGCTTGTTTCGCTCATCCAGATATGCCGAATCCGACCCACTGGCAATGGACTGTCTCTTCGCCCGCTGTTGCTTGCGTAGCTCCGAAAGGGTCTTTACGCCTCGTTTCTGCGTACTGCCGCCCCGTCTCGCAGCCGAGCCGGCAGATGTGCCTCTGGTCGTCACCTTGGCCGAACTTGCTTTGGGTGCGGATGGAATCGCAGTTCCTGTCGTCTTGAGATTACTGTCGCCGCGACCCCCGCTCTGCTGTCGCCCGTTAGCCGATGCAGCCGTGTTCAGGTCCGAAAGTGCCGGCTGCGGCGAAGTCTTCTCTTCGGCAGCCTCCTGGCTGGAGGAAGCCGCTGCTGCATCCGCCGCCTGCGCAGGTTGAGAAGGCGCCGAGGTCTGTTTCGTCGTCGCAGTTGACGCCTGGCTGGCGCCCTGTCCGATCGACTTTTCCTCTTCCTCCTCGTCGTCCATCAGTTGCTTCATATGGTAGCTGGGGTCAAGTTCGCGCAGATCCCCTATCTCTTCGTTGACCTGGCGCGTCAAATCCCCCGACAGCCTCTGCAGCCGTCGAATGAAAAATAGAACGTCTTTGGTTACCTTGGGTAGCCTCTCCGGCCCAAGGAAGATCAGCGCAAAGATCAAAATGAATATAAATTCTAGGACGCCTATTCCGAAGATACTGTTCATGCCAGATTCTACCGGCTCACTTATCCGTACTTGGGTGGCAGGGATATCTCCCGTAGCGCGGTGCCCAGGACCCCGTTAACAAACCGCGGGCTGCTGTCGCTGCCGAATGTCTTGGCCAGCTCCACCGCCTCGTTGATGACAACCTTGGGCGGCGCGTCCGCATCCGGGCTCGACAACTCAAAAATGGAAAGACGAAGTACGTTGCGATCGACGATCGCCAGCTTGCCCACCGGCCACTCCGGCGCATATCGCCCTATCAGCGCATCCAGGTCTGCCCGGTAACGAATGACCCCGCTCACCAACCAATACAGGAAGGCAAGAGTCTCAGCGGCGTACTTCTCCTCTGCCTGGCGGTAATCCAGGGCGATGCCAGGTCGGTGACCGGTACAGTCTACCTCATATAGAACCTGCAACGCTGTGCGGCGAGCGCGTCGCCGTTCAGCCGGACGGCCAACCACGCTTTCGCCGCTACCGTTCCACCGGTCCGACTCTTCCCTTTCCACCGCCGCCGCGCCGGACGCAGACCTTGAACCGCCCGTACAAGCTCCTTCCTTCGCAACGCCCCTAATTCGCGCGCAATCGTCCTCACCGGCAACTGCTGGCTCGGCTGCTGCAGGTAGCTCCATGAGTCGCTGCGAATGGTCTATCATTGTCCTCTGTATGTCAACTCGCAAACATCACATCATCACAAGGCCGCCGTCTACCGACAGAACCTGCCCAGTGATGAATCCGGCCCGTTCACTCGCAAGAAACGCCACAGCCCACGCAATCTCCTCCGGCGAACCGAACCGCCCCAGGGGCGTGCGCGCAACCGTCTCCTCCTTCTGCTCGTCGCTCAACACTTCCGTCAGCGAAGTCGGCACAAAACCCGGCGCCACTACATTGACCGTGATGCCCCGACTGCCTACTTCCCGCGCCAGGCTCTTGGATAGGCCTATCATACCAGCCTTGCTGGCCGCATAGTTCGTCTGCCCTGCCTGACCGGCCAGGCCGACAACGCTGGAAATATTAATAATCCGACCCCATCGCTGCCGGATCATGCCCCGCAGCGCCGCCCTGGTTACATGAAAGATACTGTCCAGGTTCGTGCCGATGACCGCACGCCACCCGTCCTCCTTCATGCTCATCATCAGCGCATCGCGCGTCGTCCCGGCATTGTTCACCAAAATGTTGACTTTGCCCAGCTCCCCTTCGACCTCCTTCACCAGCTCGGAGGCCCCCTCAAAACAACCCACGTCGGCCTGAAAGACCGCGCAGTCGCCCCCGGCCTCCTGGATTTCGGCAGCCGTCGCGTCCGCACCGTCCCGGTTGCCCCGGTAGTTCAACGCAACGCGCGCGCCGCCCGCGGCCAGCTCCCTTGCAATGGCCGCCCCGATTCCGCTGCTACTACCTGTAACCAGCGCAATCTTTCCGCTAAAATCCATGGAATCCCTCGGTGCGGTGGCGAATGTGCCGCTATTCTACTACACTACGCTCAAAAGAGGAACAGCCAATCTCACCGCGTGCATCCCAAAATGGGGCGAACTTTCGTATACCTCTGGAGGCAACCAAGCCATGCTCAGTTCCCATTCCAGTTTCCACCAGAATAAGCGCCGTCCCTGACCACTGACCCCACCCCTCCATCTGACCACCACGTACAAAGCAGTTCACTAAAAACTCAAAACTGCCTTTCCGGGCGGTCGGGCCTAGTCGGCCCTCCCTTGTGCGGGGGCTCCGCCCCCGCAACGCCCCCTCTCCTACAACATGCCTCATCGACCGGGTGTCGATATTCGTAACGGGTGCCTAATCGAAGGTGTCCAGCCAGACCGCGTCCCGCCAGTCCCATCAGCTCCCCGTATGCGCCGGCCTTGTGCCTGCTCTCGCACCCGCCCCAACACAGTTCCCACCCCAAATCCACGATGCACCCAACTCACCCTCAATGCACCGTGGCGTCCGGGCTGAACTCGGAGCCAAAACCAAGTGAGAGAAACCAACCCAGTCCCGCACGCGGCATCGAACTGCCCCAGGCTCCTGTTCTCAACCGAACGCCCCCGCGAATCTCCGAACTTCGTCCGCGTTCGACACATTCACCCGCTTTCCCCTCCGGTGGATGCGCCGCATCAGTCCCGTAAGCACACTGCCCGGTCCGATCTCCACAGCCGTCTCGACACCGCCTTCGACAGCGTGCTGCATCGAACTGGTCCACCTGACACTGCCTGTCAGCTGCGCCTTCAGCTCCTCGCGGATCGCTGACGCGCTTTCAAGTGGGAGCCCGCTGGTATTGCCAATCACCGGAGCAAGCGGCTCACGCACCTTGGTTGCTTCGATCCGAGCGCTCAACTGCGAGGCGGCCGGCCCCATCAATGGGCAGTGAGCCGCGATACTGACCGCCAGCGGCACGACTCGCCGCGCACCTGCCCCCTCCAACTCGGTAATGGCGGTTGCGATGCTATCCTCGTCACCGGAAATAACGACTTGTCCGGGACAGTTATCGTTTGCGACCTGCGCAACCCCAGCGCTTGCCGCAGCCGCCTCCGCACAGATCCCGGCAACCACGCTCTCATCCAGACCGATCACCGCCACCATCCGCCCCGGCTGTTTCGCGCCTGCCTCCTTCATGAGCCGGCCCCGCTCGCGCACCAGGCGTAACCCGTCGGCCAAGCCGATGCAACCGGCCGCGGCCAGTGCCGTATACTCGCCCATCGAGTGACCCGCGAAATAAGCGGGTCGCGGCAGACGCCCCGTCTCCTCCTGCATGGCACAGAGCGCCGCCATACTCGAGGCAAACAGCGCCGGCTGCGCGTTGATCGTATCCGTCAGCAGGTCATCGGGCCCTTCAAAGCAAATCCTGCTGATCGCTGTGCCCAGAACGTCGTCCGCCTCTGTGAACACCGCGCGTGCACTCTCGTATGCCTCGGCTAGTTCCTTAGCCATGCCCACGTGCTGGCTGCCCTGTCCGGGAAACAGAAATATCAACGGCCTGGATTCTTCACCGTACGCTAGCGGCAAACTCATCTTGTTCAGGCTTCTTCTTCATCCATGTCCACGACCTGCATCCGGCCCATATATGTCCCGCAATGCGGGCAGACCCTGTGCGGCAGCGTCTTTTCACTGCACTGCGCGCAGGTCACGAGTCTCGGTGCCCCGAGCGCGTGGTGCGCGCGGCGCCGGTTGCGCCGGCCCTTGCTGATCTTCCTTTTCGGTAGCGGTCCCATTTTCCGTTCTCCTCAATCTATTCACTGCGAGGTTCATCTTGCAGCGCCAGCAGCGCCTCCCAACGCGGGTCGATCCCCTCGGCTTCTGAAGGTGTCTGCTTGCCAACCGTATCGGCAAGAGCAGACTCAGTTAGCAACTGTTTGTATTTCGGACAAGCATCTGGGTCGGCGTTGCCGCTTGCCGGGTCAATGTAATCGCAGGCGGCTACGATTGGAACGGAGAGCCAGATGTTCTGCCGCACAACCTCGGAAATGTCGAGAATGTGCTGCGCATCGATAAGCAGCGCCTCGTCAGTCAGGTCCTCCGCCTGACCTTCAAACTCCTCGGGCGAAAGAAAGCGCCCTGTCTGTATGTCGGTCAAGGGGCGAAAGCTCTCCGAAAACTCGACCGACACCCGAACGCAAACCGGTTCCAGGCAGCGCCCGCACTGCAACGAAAGCGCAACCCGCAAGTCACCCGTGGCCAGCACACCGCTGTGAATGCGCAGTAGCACCAGGTTTCCGGTCAGTTTGCCCAGCGGTGTCAGACCGCCATCGAGGTTCGTGATGTCATCGTCGAGCTCATACTCTCTTGAAGCGCCGGTCGCCTCCTTCATTAGTTGTGCAACATTGAACTCCATCAACCGTTCCTCCTACCCGGCTTCTGCAAGTCCGCCTGGGCCCGCGCCCAACTCGACTCGGCACGCCGACCCCAACTTGCACCCAGTGCAATATGCCTTCCAGCAACCGGCCGGGCGGCAATCTCCGCACAACGTGGCGACCGCACAAACAGCGATTATATAAGGATGGCGGACGATCCGCCAAAAGTCTACGTCTACAGTGGATGGGCGGGAATGCCAAACTGCATTGTACCGCCTCCCGATCGAAACTGATGTCGATCGAAAGGCTCCGTTTTTGGACGGAACTGAATCTGGATGGTATAAACACAGGGTCATCCTATGAGTTTTGTCAATTTTTACAATATAAACTGTGTAAATTGACAAAACCCATTTCTTGTGGTAAGATTGAACAAATACGTCGAAGCAGGCCTGACCAGGATGTGTGCTCTGCAACGCATCCGGCCCTGAACAGCAGGGAACAATCCAATGTCTATCGGTCCCGACCAGAACTCACCCGCATGGCAGATCCTTGAATACCTCCAACGCAATCCTTCCGCAACCATCAAGGACTTTGAAACCTTACTCGGCGTGACAACAACGGCCGTCCGTCAGCATCTCAACGCCCTTCAGGCCGATGGCTATCTGGACCGGCGGGAGGAGCGGTCCGGAGTAGGGCGTCCACATTACATCTACGTAGCGACCGACGCAGCCCGGGAACTGTTCGCATGCCGCTGTGATGTGCTCGCTCTGACGATGCTTCAGGAAATGTACGGGATGGTCGGCGCCGAACAGATGGGGATCCTTCTGAATCGCGTCGGCGTTAGACTCGCCGAAAGGTACGCTGAAAGCGTCAGTGCGGCCGAACTGCAGCATCGCGTCGAGGAATTTGCCGGCGCTCTGGGTCGGCAAGGCGTACTCACCGACGTAACCGCAACCGGGAGCAATACCATAGCCTTGAAGATGTATAACTGCCCCTATCACGACCTTGCCATTGCACATCGCGAGATCTGCGAAATGGATCAGCTGATGATGCAGCAGGCCCTGGGCGCAGACGTCTCGCTGGATGACTGCATAATGGACGGGCATGGCAGCTGCTCTTTTGTAATTACGCAGAGCAGTAACGCCGAACTTGAACTCGAGTCCTGAAACGGTCATTCGCATTGAAAGTTTCTTATCGTGTTGATCACGGCTGGCAACGGCCGTCACTTTGAGGAGTCACGAAAGTCATGAGTACACTAGCAATTCAAGATCTGCACGTCTCTGTAGGAGATACAGAAATTCTCAAAGGTGTGGACATCACGCTGCACACCGGCGAGATCCATGCAATGATGGGACCGAACGGCTCTGGGAAATCGACACTTTCCTACGTGATCGCAGGCCATCCCCACTACGAAGTAACGCAGGGCGACATCCTTGTCGACGGCGAAAGCATCCTAGATATGGAAGCCGATGAACGCGCAAGATCGGGGATCTTCCTCGCCTTCCAGTATCCTGTCTCGATTCCCGGCGTCAGTGTCGCCAACTTCCTGCGTACCGCCGTTTCCAACGTGCGCGGCTATACCAGCAAAGAGGCCGAGAGTAACGCCAACGGTGTCATCGGCAGCAACCTCATGCCCATGCGCGAGTTCCGTCGCGAACTGAATACCAAGATGAAGGAGTACAACGTCGATTCCAGCTTTGCCCGCCGCTACCTCAATGATGGATTCTCCGGTGGCGAGAAAAAGCGCACCGAGGTACTGCAGATGGCTATGCTGGAACCAAAATTCGCGATCCTCGACGAATCCGACTCCGGCCTGGACATCGACGCCCTGCAGGTCGTCGCAGACGGCATCAATAAGCTGGCAACGCAGGACCGGGGATTCCTGCTCATCACCCACTATCAGCGCATTCTCAACTTCGTTAAGCCCGATTTCGTAAGTATCTTCTTCGGCGGGCGCATCGTTACCACCGGAGGACCCGAACTGGCTGTGGAATTGGAAGAAAAAGGCTACAAGTGGGTTGAAGATGAGTTTGTGGCTCGGGCTTTGGCCGCCTGACAAGCGAAGGCAACACAAAAGGTAGGCAAAACAGAGCCGGGGCTCCCTCGGCAGAGCAGTTTACAAGTGAGGTCAAGGACTCGAAGGCAAAGGTAAACACACAACCCGTCCTGCCAGTCCTGCTAGAGGAGGATTAACGTGGCATCAAACACCGATCTACAACATCTTGAAGGCGTCAAAGAAGAGTACCGGTACGGCTTTCGCGACGAAGAAAACGCCGTTTTCAAGTCCGAAAAAGGCCTGACGCACCAGGTAGTCGACCAGATTTCCGACATCAAGAACGAGCCCGACTGGATGCGCCGGTTCCGGCACGACGCACTCGACATCTTCTTCTCCAAGACGATGCCGACCTGGGGTGCCGACCTGAGCGGTATCGACTTCGACGACATCTACTACTATCTGCGCCCCGCCGAAAAGCAAGGCAAGAGCTGGGACGACGTGCCCGAGGACATCAAACGCACCTTCGACCGCCTCGGCATTCCCGAAGCAGAACGCAGATTCCTCGCTGGCGTCGGCGCACAGTACGAGTCGGAAGTCGTCTACCA
>DAOUHY010000428.1:0-2591 GCA_034428435.1 Caldilineaceae bacterium
CGTCGCCCGCCTCCAGTTCCAATCCACCGTCCTGCCCACCCGTCTCCTCCGCCCGCTCAATCAGCTCGACAAATATCTCCTCCAGGTTCGGCTCCGCCGGCGAAACGCTGATCAAATCCATGCCCGCCACCCGCGCCCGATCCACCAGCTCGAAAACCGACAGTTCGCCCCCGACCTCCCCGGAAAGGATCGTGTGCCCGTTCTCCCGGCTGGCCGTGAATCCGGGGAAAGCCCCGCTCTTCTCCGCCTCCACCAGCCCCCGCAGCCGCACCTGGTAAAACTCCCGCCGGAACAGGTCGAGCAGCTCCCCAGTGGGGCGGTGGGCCAGCAGACGCCCGTGGCTCATGATCGCCACCCGGTCGCAGAGACTCTCCGCCATGTCCAGCTGATGCGTCGTCAACACAACCGTCTTGCCTCGCTCCTCCGCCAGCTGCATTATCCAATCCTGCACCGTGCGCGAGGCCTGCACGTCCAACCCCAACGTCGGCTCGTCTAGCAGCACGATCGGCGGGTCCGCGCTCAGCGCCGCCGCGATCGCCACCTTCTGCTGCATTCCCCGGCTGTACTCCCCCACCGGGTCTTTCCGCCGCTCCCACAGGTCCAGCTCCCGCAACAGCTGCTCCGCCCTCGCCTTCAGCACCTTGCTCGACGAGACCCCCTTTATGCGGCCAAAGTAGAGCAGGTTCTGCCACGCGCTCATGCGCCAGTAAACATTGCGCGTCCCTTCCAGCACCGCGCCGATCTGCCGCATCGCCGGACCCCGCTGCCGGCCCACGTCATATCCGTTAAGCCGCACCGTTCCCGTCGTCGGCATCACAAGCCCGCACGCCATCTTCAGCGTCGTCGTCTTGCCTGCCCCGTTCGACCCCAGAAACCCAAAAACCTGCCCCGGCTCCACCGCCAAATCCAGCCGTCTCACCGCCTCGACCTCATTGCCGCCGCGGCTGCGGAAAACCTTGCTCAAAGACTCGATTTCAATCGCTGCTCTCATACCAGTATCCAGTTCAGTCCAATCCAATCACCAACAGTTCATCCTTCCCGTTCTTCCCCTCATACAACCGTAGGAACTCCAGCGGCATGCACGACTCCAGAAATCGCTCCGGCGGAATCCCATCCGGACGGCGGCCTTGCTCTATAAATTGGAACGCCTGCGACCAGCTCAACTTCTGCTGAAAAATCGCGCCGATCAGCGGCAGAGGGATCGGAATGCGCAGGTCCAAAACACTCGACTTCTCACTCGCCAGGCATTCGTACTTGTAGATGCGGAACCAGAAGAAGAGGACCCTCCTCCAGAACGTACTGCTCGGCTGGCGGCTTCCCTCCTGGACCTGCCGCACTATCTCCGGCAGCCCTGCCTGACCGCCTTCCCCCGTCTCCACCACCCCGCCGCTGCTTCGGACCGCTACCGCCGCCGGAAAACGCGCCGGTAGCTGGCTGTCGCTATCCTGTTTGTCTATGTCCATCTTCCTCCCCCATCTTCATCTGGTGGCCTTCGCGCCCCTTCGCGTGCCTTCGCGGATCAATTGGTGTTGTTTCTCCCAACATTCAAACGAGAACCATCCCTGACAGGCCCACAGGCCTTCCGTTCCTGTTGAATTTTGAGCTGCCTTCCGAAATTGCAAAAGACCCAGTGCTAAGAAGCACGCCTGCCCAGCGCATCCAACAGCTCCTCCGCCTCCGCTGCCGTGATCTTCCCCTCCGACAACATGCGCAGAACCGTCATCCGCTCCTCCTCAGAGACCGGCTCAACGTCCACCTCAACATCTACCTCCACATCCACGTCCACGTCGATATCCTCAAAGTCAGTCAGCGGCTCTTCGTCTCGCACAGCAGCCCCGGACGACGGCGAATCCGTGTCAAAGCTGAAACTCCAGCTACGGGCATCCTCCCAATCTCCCTCAGCCGCCCTCTTGCCCGCCGCCCGCAGCGTCCTCCGCAGTGTCTTGCCCAGCGTTCGAGAGGCCCGTCGCTGTGCGCGCGCCGCCGCTCGTGCCCCTCTTACTCCTTCTTCTTCGCCAAGTCCCCTCAGTATGCCCGCCGAATCCAGATGCACGCTGCCACCGGCAGTCACAGAATAACTGCTCTTCCCCGCGCCCGCGCGGAACGTATGCACGCCCGGACCGCGCGCGACCATCGTCGCCCCGCCTTCAACAGTAAGCCCGCCGCCGCACACCGCCTTGAACGAGCCTCCCTCCGCCTCCGACACACGGCAGCGGACATCACCTCCCGCAATCACACGCACGTCGCCCCGAACATCTGCTAGCTCGACACTGCCGCCGCACTTGGCCGAAAGCGAGCCGCCGCACCCTTCTACCTCCAGGTCGCCGCCCACGCCCCCCAACGAGACCGAGCCTCCCACTTCTCGCAGCGTCGCCCGCCCGTTCGCCTTCCGGCACGACAGCGCACCGCGAACGGTCTCAGCCGTGAGATCCCCCATCACGCGGCTCACCGCCACCTCACCCACGTCCGCGAGATGCAGTTCCCCGTTCACCTGATCGCAGGCCACCTTGCCCTGCACCCCGCGCAGGCTGACCCGGCCCATCGCCCTGCCAATCCCTGCCGCGCCGTCAACGTTGATGAACTCCACCGCG
>DAOUHY010000429.1:0-16132 GCA_034428435.1 Caldilineaceae bacterium
TCCCTGCCCTCCCCCATACGCGTCACCCCCTCCTTCCCCCTGTAATCCCCCTGTAGGGGCAGGCCTTGTGCCTGCCCTCCCCCCATACGCGCCACCCTCCCCATCCCCCCATCAACCCCCTGTAGGGGCAGGCCTCGCACCTGCCCTCCCCCCATACGCGCCACCCTCTCCTTCCCCCTGTAATCCTCCTGTAGGGGCAGGCCTTGTGCCTGCCCACCCCCCATACGCGCCACTCTCTCCTTCCCCCCCTTCAACCTCCGGCAGGAACAGGCCTCGTACCTGCTCCATCTCACTCCAAAACTGGGCTTCAACCCGCTTTACCCTCGCCATTTTGACACCCGCTGCTATCTCTTCTATAATCCGTCGCGATTCAGAACCGAAATCACTGAAACGGGAAAGCAAAAGAGATGGCTGAAGTTCAACAGTTACGCAGGGGAAACATCTACGAAGAAAGCAGTCAACTTTGGCGGGTGCTCGATTTCCAGCACATCAAAATGGCCCGCGGCGGCGCAACCATTCGGCTCAAGGTACGCAACCTCCGCTCTGGCGCCACCATCGAAAAAACCTATAACAGCGGCGCTCGCGTTGACGACATCCGTCTCGATTCACGCGACGTCGAATACCTCTATACCGATGGTGATCTCTATCACTTCATGGATACCGAGACCTTCGAACAGGTCGCCTTGGCCAAAGACGCATTGGAAGGCATCGTTCAATTCCTCAAAGACAATACCGTCGTCGAATTGGAATCCTTCGAAGGTGAGCCGATCAGTGTCAACCTGCCGACAACGATCGATCTTGAAGTTGTGTGGGCAGAAATGGCTGTCGCCGGAGATACCGCCAACGCCCCGACCAAAGAAGTGGAGGTGGAAACCGGCTTCCGGCTGAACGTGCCCATGTTCGTCAAAGAAGGCGACACCGTTCGCATCGACACTCGCGACGGGCGCTACGTTACACGCGTGCAATAAAGACCGCATTGCGCGGGCCGTCAGATTTGCCCCACTGACGGACGGTACGCTATAGTGTGGAGACGGTTTGCCGTTGTAGCTCAGTCGGTAGAGCGACGCTCTCGTAAAGCGTAGGTCGTCGGTTCGAGTCCGACCAACGGCTCAAACAAAAAAGCCCCGCCGCCAGGCGGGGCTTTCCTTTCTTCCTCATCTCCCTACTGCTTTTCCGGGCTCACACCGGCCATCAGCAGCCCCAACTCCTCCGCGCTCGCCTCGCTTCGGTCCAGGACATCCATGATCTGCCCTTCAAAGATCACAGCGATTCGGTCGCAAAGTGCCAGCAGTTCATCCAGGTCTTCCGATATCAGCAGCGTGGCCATTCCCGTGTCCCGCTGTTCCAGCAGCTGCTGATATATATATTCGATCGCGCCGATGTCGATGCCCCGAGTCGGTTGGGCGGCAACCAACACCTTGGGCCGCCGCGAGAGCTCGCGTGCCAGGATCAACCGCTGGATATTTCCGCCCGATAGGTTCCTGGTCATTGTACGTATATCCGGCGTCTTTATATAGAAATCCTGTATCATCTGCCGGCTGTATCGGGCAATATAATCAAATGCCAAAAAGATACCGTTGCTGAATTTATCACTTGTATGTTCTTGCAACACGAGATTCTCTGATACGGCAAAATCGCGCACGATCCCGTCGTGCATCCGCTCTTCAGGTATGTAAGCCAGCCCGCTCTCTGTACGGCGCGCCGTCGTCCAATCGGTAACCGGCGTGCCGTCCATCTCCACACTCCCGCCGCTGATCGGGCGCAAACCCGCTATGACTTCGGCAAGCTCCCTCTGCCCATTGCCGCTGATACCCGCCACCCCCAGAATCTCGCCGGACTGGACAGAAAGAGATACGCCGCGCAGAGCCGGTTGCCCCGTTACGTCATGCGCTTGGACATCCTTCAGACGCAACCGCACTTCGCCCGCATCCATCTCTTCCTCGCGGGCCCTCTCCAGCATAACGTCGCGCCCCACCATCATGCGCGCCAACTCCTGACGGGTCATCTCCTCAGTCGGAACCGTCCCGACTAGCCGCCCTGAACGTAGAACCGTAATGCGATCACTGATCGCCAGGACCTCCCGCAGCTTATGGCTGATCAATACCAGGCTGTACCCGTTGTCCTTCATGTAACCTAGCGTGACGAATAGTTCATCGACCTCCTGCGGCGTCAGCACCGCCGTCGGCTCATCCAGAATCAACATCATCGCGCCTCGGTAAAGGGCCTTCATAATCTCGACCCGCTGCCGCTCGCCGACTGAGAGCGTCCAGACGGGCGCCCTCGGGTCGATCTGCAACCCGTACGCCTCGCTCAGTTCGCGAATGCCCTCCTCAACACGGTCCAGATCCAGAAGCGGCTCCCTGCTGGACTTGAGCCCCAATGCCACATTCTCAGTGACGGTCAGCGTATCCACCAGCATGAAGTGCTGATGGATCATGCCTATGCCCTGGCGGATCGCGTCGGTAGGCGAATGAATCGTTACCTCGGCGCCGTCGCGCAAGATCCGCCCCTCCTCGGGCTGATACAGACCGTACAAAATCCTCATCAGTGTGGACTTGCCCGCGCCGTTCTCCCCCAGCAGCGCATGCAGTTCCCCCCTGCGCACGTCAAAATCCACGTGATCGCAGGCTAGGACACCCGGAAACCGCTTGACGATTCCGTACATCTGCACATACGGCGCGTTCAAGCGGAAGTTTACCGCTCGATGCCCGCCCGTGGGTCTGGCGATACCGTAGACTATCTGATCTTCAATCCCGCGTCGACCGGTCAACATGAAAAACTGTCCTTAAGCCACAGCAACCTTTAGCAGCAGGCTACCCCTTCCCTCACTATTCGTCGTCTTCCAGCAATACCGGATCGACAACGCCGCTCTTGATGTCTTCGATCGCGGCGCGGGCAGCCTCTTTCACCTCATCGGCGATCTCAATATTTTCGTTGAACTCCAAACGTAACCCGTCGTTGGCAAATGTGAGTTTGTAAGCCGTGCCGCCCAGCTCCCCTGCTTCGATCTTGGCAATCATGTCCGTTATCACGTTGGCCCAGTTGTAAATCTGATTGGTTACGACAACGTCCGGGCCCAGGGAAATCTGGTCACTCTGCGTGCCCAGCCAGGCAACGCCATTCTCGTTGGCCACGCCGATCGCCCCGACTACCTGCTGCGCCGACCCGGTCAACACGTCGGCGCCGGCCTGAATATGGACGTGGGCAGCCTCAGCCGCCAGCGTTGTGTCGCTGAAAGAGCCTGTATAGCTTATGTTTACCTGTGCGTCAGGTTTGACATCTGTAACACCTCTTACAAACCCGTCTATATAGAGTTTGGCGTCACCCGCTACAGGGCCGATCACACCAATTACATCGTTCTCCGACAGCATCGCAGCCACAACCCCGTTGACATACCCACCCTCGTTGGCGACTGCCCCGTAAGCGAATACGTTCTCGATTCCCCGCTCCGCCCCCGTATCCGACGACGTGCCCCAGGCGAAACTGGTCTCAGTAAAATCGCTGGCCACCTCAAACACCGAATTGCCGTACTGTGCGCCGTGAGCGATCACCAGGTCGTATCCTTCAGCCGCATAATCTCGAATCGCCGCCGACGCATCGGTCACACGGAACATCCCTTCCGAATACGCGATCCTCAGCGCATCCTCCCCGCCCATCTCGGCTTGAACTGCAGTCAGCGAGTCGTACATCGACTGGCTCCAGGCGATATCCGTCGTGCTGCTTGGCATGACAATCGCAACCCGAAAGGGGGCTCCTGCCGCGTTGACCTCCTCGTCATCCTGGTTCGATCGACCGCAGCCGGCGAGAAGCAGCAAGAAGATCATCATTGATATTCTGATTCGTATTAGCATGATTCCCTCTCTAGCGTTAGGAATCTATGGCGACGCTATCGCCTATGTTACTCGCCGCGCTCGTACGACCTGGCCAGAGCCGCCGGCCTCTGAATCTGTCGCGCCGTAAAGGCAAGCACCACGATTGTCATTATGTATGGCATCATTACAGCTATTTCTGATGGGACCGGAATGGCCAGCGCCTGCACCCATAGCTGCAAAGCGTTGACCAGGCTGAACAGCAACGAGCCTCCCAGCACGCCTATTGTGCGCCAGCTGCCAAAGTAAACCAGTGCAACCGCAATAAATCCAAGTCCGTTTGTCATGTTCTCCTGAAAAACGTTCTGCAGACCAATACTCAGCGATGCCCCCGCAACTGCCGCCAGAGCACCTCCAATCATCAGTGTCGTGTAGCGCACACCATTGACACTGACACCCAGTGTGTCGGCTGCCTCCGGGTTGTGCCCGACCGCCCGAATCTTCAGGCCCAGTGTCGTCCTGTTGATCACAAACCAGGATACCGGCACCATCAGGTAGGCGAGATACACCAGCGCATTGTGATTGAACAAAATGTGCCCGATTCCCGGAATATCGGACAGAAACGGGATGGCCAACTGTCGAAAGCCGCTTACCCCTTCCACCGAACCAATCAGCGTCTTGAAGAGCAGGCTGCTCAATCCCAGTCCAAATAGATAGAGTCCAATGCCGCTGATGCCTTGCAGCGACTGCATCGTCACACTCACGAAGGCTTTCAGCAACCCCATCAACATGCCTATCGCAATTGCAGCCAGCACCCCCACCCACAGATTATGCCCTTCGAATACGACGTAAAAGGCGAAAAAAGCCCCCATCAGCATGATGCCGTCTACGCCCAGATTCAAGACCCCCGAACGCTGACCAAACGTCTCCCCCAATGACGCGAAAAGATAGGGCGTCGCCAACCGTACACAACTGTGCAGGATTCCAATCAGCGTGGATATCGTAAACAGTTCGTCAAACATGTTGGCATCATCTGGTGAATGCTGCGGTACATGCCTTCCCCACACCAGCAGTGTGGCCCGGCACTGCACCGTCTAGTCTACTCACTTCAAACGCTGGAAGCGTGCAAGACCCTCTTTCCTCACTCCTCAGTACTCTCTTCTCGCTTCTCACCTTCCACCACCAGCGGCTCGTCAGACCCATCATCCCCAACCCGTCGCCGCGTCCGCCGTCTCACATACAGATCGCTGGAAACGACGAAGAGTACCACGAGGCCCTGTAAGGCGATGGCCAGTGCACTGGGAACCTGCACGGCCCGCTGCATCTTGTCCGCGCCAACCAGCAGCGCACCGAACAGCGCCGAGGCCGGTATCGCCCCCAATGGGTGTAGTTTGCCAAACAGCGCCGCTACTATCCCGCTGAAACCGTAGCCGCCGCTCAACCCCTCAAGCATGCGATGATGAACCCCCATCACCTCCACCGCCCCTGCCAACCCGCACAGCATCCCGCTCAATGCCAGCGACAGCGTGACATACTTGGGTACAGGAATACCCGCATAGCGGGAAGCATTGGGATTCAGGCCTACGGCTCGGATGCGATAGCCAATCGTCGTACGCCAGAGGAGGAAATAGACCGCGAGAGCCAGGAGAACGGCCAGTATTGCGCCGCTGTGGAAAAGTGTGCGCGGCACCAACCGCGGCAGCCAGATAGACTCCGGCAAAGCTGCACTTTGCGGGATGCTCGTGCCGGCCGCGACATGCTCCGGATCCAGCATCGGCCCGCGCAGCAGAAAATTCATCAGGCGCAGCGCAATCTGGTTCATCATCACCGTGGTGAGAATCTCGTTTACGCCCAGACGCGCCTTCAGCAGGCCGGGAATGCCGCCCCAAATGAGCCCCGCTGCTGCACCGCTAACCAGCGTAAGAGGCAACAAAATCAAGGCCGGCAGACTGCTGAACCCCACCCCAAATGCAGTGGCAGCCAGCGCGCCGACAACGATCTGCCCTTCGCCCCCGATATTGATCACGCCGCCCCGAAAAGCAATACATATGCCCAGACCTACCAGCAACAGTGGCGTGGCCTTGGTCAGGGTCTGCGTGATGCCGCTCACGTTGCCCAGCGCACCCTGTATCCGAGCGCTATAGGCTTCAATAGGGTCGGTGCCTAACAGCAAAAGCAGCAAGACGCCCACCACCAGCGCGATCACCATCGCCAGCACCGGCAGCAACACATCGATCAGCTTGGCTAAATATAAGCGGGTATTCATCCTTTACTCAACAGCGCGTTGCCAGTGCGCTCTGGAAATTGTCCGCCATACGCTCTGCCGCCACGTTGCGTACAAATGCCATCGTAATGGCAGATTCCAACGATTATAGCACCATTTGTTCAATTCAAATAGTGCTCTTATTCTGATTTGTGTCGGATGTTCAAGAATCTGGATACAGAATTGCAGGCGCGGCACGGGCAAAAACTGCAATGAGGCGTACCGCCGTCTCACCCACATTGCGGACTTCGTGAAGGACGCCCTCCGGGACAAACACCGTCGTATCGGCTCCCACCTGGTGGCGTTCTTCACCCAGGATGACTTCGACTTCACCGCTGAGAAAAGTCAGGCTCTCCTCACAATCGTGGTAGTGCAGCGGGATAACCCCGCCGGGAGGCATATACTGTTCCCACAGCTCCATCTGCGTCGCGCCGCAAGTGCGCGCAGTAATTATGCGTGCGCCGGGAATCTTACTGCGCGTGTTTATGGGGTCGTAATCTTCGTGCGAGTGTGGAAGAACGGTCATCGATTTACAATACCTCTACAAACTCCGACTTCTACCTGTCCGCCTGCGTCTCAGATCTCTTCCGCAGCCGTAACATTCGGCTGCCCCCCCTTTGAAACTCATAGGGTACCTCTTCTATTCTAGCCTGAATGTCCCGTGCTGTGAAAGCGTCAATTACACCCCGGACATGCGGCGAAGGCGCCCCCCCGACCTGCAGCAGCGGAAAAGCCCGCGCCTCCGCGGCCACCCGCAGCATCTCCTCCAGTGCCCTTACATGGAATGCCAGGTCAAACTCCTGGCTATACAGAAACAGAAAATGGGAGGAAAGTGCCAGGTCGAAACTGTTGTCTTCAAAGGGAAGGTCCGGCAAAGAAGCATCCAGATAGCGTCCCTCATTTAAACCCCGCGCATAGTCGTCCAGAAACTTGCGCATGGCCCACATCCGTCGCTGCCCTAAGGCCGGTATCGAAGGCACATAGGTCCACACAAAATCGTCCCGGTTGCGCGCCAGCTGCTCAATGATAATGTCGTACGTCTCTTCGACTCTCCTCTCGATCGCCTCCGCCGAAAACGCATACAGCGGATCGACCGAAACCACCGAGTACCCCAACACCGTCATCTCCGCATTGAAGCTGGCAGGCCCGTCCCCGCACCCGAGAATCCGCCCCCGCAGCTCCCGCTCCCCCAGGTCGAACATCCCGCAGTACTCCTCCATCGTCCTTCCCCAAGGCACGACACCATCTACCGTAAAGGGCATCCTCTATACCTCCGTAACGACTGACTGCAGAGCATTCATACTCACCACTGCAAGCCGTATCACGCAATAGCAAGATGTACCAAAAGGTATCTTGAGCCGCGTCAGATCTCCTCGTCTTCTTTGTTAGCGTGCATCCCAAAACGGGGGCGAACTTCCCCATGCCTCAGGTCGCTGCGGAGCCTCAGCCATCTCGAGATTAACTCCGCGTCAGAGTAACCCTTTTTCTGACCACTGACTACTGCAGTTCCGGGCGGTCGGGCCTAGTCGGCCCTCCCTTGTGCGGGGGCTCCGCCCCCGCAACGCCCCCTCTCCTACAACATGCCTCGTCGACCTGGTGTCAACATTGGTGACGGGTGCCCAATCGAACGTGTCTAGCCAGACCACGTCCCGCCTGTCCCCCGCAGACAACACTACGGCACTCTCTCCTCGCTCCTCTCCACTCTCTCCTCGCCCGCGTGCCTGCCCTGCGTTTCTCCAAAAGCCTGTAAACGATTTCCGCCACAGCTGGCATGGATTCCCTGCCAGACTGTTCCCACCCCAAAACTGGGATGCACCCTCTTGGTTACCCTCTCTGGTTGGGCCCCCTGATCCATGTTACAATTAACACACATTCATCCCCAACCGGCATCGCCTGCACTATTCCCTCATTCAATGGCTGCACCTTTCCGGTCGCACTATACTTCAGCGCAGTAAGGCCAGCGTCTTCAAAGACGGGAAATTGAGGACATGACGTCAGAAAGGAGAGTAACGATGAAAGGAGTCCTGCTCTGGTGTGTTCTGATTCTTCTGCTGTCCGGTTGTGCCATTGACCAGAGATCCCTTGCGCTCATCCCTGCAACTGGGCCGGTTGAAATTCCCCCTCGTTTTGCCCAGCACCTCAACTCGTTACAATATCTTGATGAGGTGCCCGCTCTCTTTTTCAACGCGCGGGGCGAACCTGTCGCTGCTCTAGGCACGGAGCAGATGAAAAACGATCAGTGGTTGCAACTCTGGGCAATGACTGCAATGGAAAATGACGGCTCGCTGGGTTTAGGCAAGACTCTTGAAAAAGGAGAAATCCCGGATGTGACATTGGATGACCACAAAATAGCCGCAATGTACATGAGCGCCTTTGCCACCGCTGAACTTCTGTGCATCGAGAACAGAACGGAAGTAACAGAATTCGTCGAGGCGTATGCTGCCGAAGCAACGGACCTGGAAAACATCCAGTTTCCGTACTTGACGGTTATACACGACTTGGCCGCCCGCTTAACGCGGGATTACGACTCGTCAGCAGGTGAAACCAACTGCAAGGACTTCCTGGCATCCTTGTCGGGATTTCCCGACGCACGCTCTTTCTGCTTCGGGAGTGCACCCCTTTTTGAAGCAAATCAGGTTAGAGGTCGGAAAGCCCATATGGAGCGAATGAAGGAGGTCATGGAAAAGTTCGCCTCCTCTCCGCAGTCTCTCCTGCTCTCCTTCGCCAGTCTGGGTTGCTCGACAGGTGACAACGAATGAACGTGAAATGATGGCAGACGGCACCCCTTGACACCTCGGAAAAGATGCGCATCCCGCTGGTCCTCAGGCGACCACGTTCTTTTCCGCCAACTCTGGTCAAGCCGCGTCTGGGCCGCAATTCCAGCTACAATAGTCGTAGACAGCAGCGACCTGGTCTCCCTCTACATCGCACCCGGCACCACTTTCGCTGGCCCCGACTGCTCACGCGACGAGCACCTGCGAGTCGCGGCTAGCGGCGCGTGGAAAACTAAACGTTACGTGTGGACCGACCAACACCATCTCTGGTCATCCCTGCCGGGCGAAGCCGCCTCCATCTGGACAATCTGGTCCGCCCCCGACTGGACCCACGTATGCTGGAAAGTCAATCCCGAAACGCCCCTCAAACGTACGCCCCTCGGCTTCGACACAACCGACCACGTCCTCGACGCCGTCATCAGAGCCGACCTCGCTTCATGGCAACTGAAGGACGAAGACGAGCTCGCCGTCGCCGTCGAGCTTGGTCTGTTCTCAGTAGCTGAAGCGGAACAGATCCGCCGCGAAACACAGCGCATCGCCCGTGAATGCATTTCGTCGCGCCGCCGGCAACTCCAAACATGGTCTGCCTGGCGGCCGCCCGCCGGTTGGAACCTTCCCATCCTCTCGTCAAACTGGGAAGCCTCATGACGTCAAAGCACGCGTGAAGAGACAAGGCCTTTCGGTCTTGGAAAAGTAGAAAACAGTATACTTACTGTTGGCTTTTCCTACAGAGGGTCTCATGCTAGATAGGAAAGGCCAATTCCTTGATTTTCAGATAGTCACGGCCGCCCAGCAGGCGATTGATGTAAATGCAGAGGGGGTGAGTAGTCAATTTCGTGTAAAGGCGGGCACAGAGCCCTCTGAAAGTGTGTGCGTGGTTGGTTTCGATCGAGAATTTTGCTTCGAGTTGACTGGTGACTGTTTCGATTATTTGGCGGATCGAGTCGTAGAGGCGTGAGAAGAGTGCTGGGAGCTGTTTTTCTGGCTTTTGCGCCGTTTGGTGAGTAGGCGGATGCGATTGTATTGCCAGAGTTCCTCAGCTGCTGGTGCACTGGAGTAGGCCTTGTCGCCGATGACGATGCGGCTGTCGTGTCCTGACAGGAGTTCACGCACGACAGCCAAGTCGCCTTTGCTCGCAGGAGCTAACTCGAAGTCGATAAGGAGGCCACCCACCGTGATAAGCACATGCAGCTGAAACCGAAAATCATCTTCTTCTTGGAGGGAACGGGTCCATAATCGGCCCCCCAAGCGGCCAAGTAAACGCGCGATTGCGGCGCCAGATGGAATTGAACCATAGGAATGGGCAGGCTATCGACTACACAGTGTTCGCCCCAATCGAGCGCCATCCCGACCAACATCCTGCGTCGCATCTCGTCGATGACCCCCATCAAGTCCCGTCGCAGCCGACTGAAGCGGCTCTGATCCGGTATGATCGGAATCTTATCCCGATGTGCCTGCCTTTGTACCCCCTCACGCGACGTCTCCACCTTCCACCCAAACGCTCCTCTGCCTCTCCAGAAGTCGGTACACAATTTCACCATCTGTCGCCGCGCCTTCCCCATCTGATCCTTCCCGCCCCAAGAACGGGCTGTACCCCCTAATTGCATCCATTGACCCCCTGTCCCCTCCATGTTACAATCGACGATCTGGCCTTCCCAACAAACACTAATTCATGCTATTCCTTGCAGTCGAACTGTAACATGAACTCAACCTTTACTGTCTTTGAAAGCATTTAACATCCATGGAGGAATACTCAAATGAAAGGAATGACCACTCGACGCGAATTCTTGCGCTGGACCGGTGTCGCCGGAATGGGAATTGCCGCCGCCGCATGTGTCCCCGCTGCCCCCACCGGCACGACCGACGAAGCCGCGGAGGAAGCGGTTACGCTCCTGGTCTGGGACCAGTGGTCGGGCGGGGGCGCCGACGCCGGTATGCAGCAGCTTGTCGAATCCTTTACTGAGGCCAATCCCAACATCACTATCGAGCGCGAAGTCTATTCCGGCAACGAGCAGCTGCGCGACCTGCTCAAGACCGCCCTCGGCGCCGGCACCGGGCCCGATCTGATGTACTATGACCTGGGTGCCTTCGCCCTGCAAGTGCTCGTCAATGCTGATCAACTCATGCCCATGGACGACGCCTACGAACAGTATGGCTGGGACCAGAAGATCTTCGAATTCGCCCAACAATGGTGCACATTGGAGGGCAAACGCTACGCCATACCCCATGAGCTCGAATTCGAACCGGTCTATTACAATAAGACCGCCTACGACGAGCTTGGTCTCCAGATTCCCCAGACACACGCCGAATTCACCGCCAACTGCGAGGCCACGAAAGAAGCTGGCTACATTCCGATCACGATCGGCAACGCCGGCCGCGGAGAACTTCGCCATACTTTCGGCTTTCCTCTCAACAATCTGGTCGGAAAGGCCGGCATGGACGACATCACGCTCTGCGGCGCATCCTGGGACCGGCCCGAAGTGCTGGAAGCCATCAGGATAATCTGTGTCGACTACCTCGAACAGGGCTTCTATCCCCCCGACCCCAACGCCATCCCCGGACAGGACGCCAACAATCTCTTCTTCACCGGACAGGCGATACATAAATTGACCGGTACGTGGTGGGTCGGCACCGTGCTGGAGGCCGAAACCGAGTTCGAGCCCGATATCTACCTCTACCCATCGATCAACGGCAGCGAAGTCCTTCCCCAAGCTTGGCTCGGCTCCGGCTACCAGGTCCCCAAGGACTCCGTTGACCCCGATGCCGCCTTCCAATTCATCGACTACCTCTATAGCGATGCAGCCGTGCCGGTGTGGGTCGAAACCGTCAGCGTAGTCCCGCCCATGCCGTTCGACGCCGAGAGCCTCAATCTGTCGGACCTGATGAAGAAGGTTCTCTCCATCCTCAGAAGTCCCGATCAGAAATTTGGGTGGATGCCGGCCGGGTTCTCGCCCCCCGGCGTCTACGACATGATGAATGCCGGCTTCCAGCAGATCCTCGCCGGCGAAAAGACGCCCGAGCAGCAAATGCTCGATCTGCAGGAGCAGTGGCAGGCGGCCATTGACGGCGGCCAGTACGGCCTGAAGTGCTGAGAATCACACAGGCGTCAGGCCCAGGAAGCAAATCGGGCCTGACGCCTGTTCGGTGCAGAAACTGTCACCCGCCCCTGTAAAATCCTAGATGCAAACACCTTCACCAGCCGGGACGCGCGATCAACAAGCCAGCAGAACACGTAACCTCAGCTGGCGGGGAGTTCTCAGGCGACACCTGACTGCACTTCTCTTCTTGGCGCCAGCCCTTATCCTCTACGTCACCTTCGTCGCCTACCCTCTCGTCGGCAGTATCGGCCTCAGCTTTACCAGTTGGGACGGCGTTAATCCGGTCAGAGAGTGGGTGGGCCTGCAAAACTATACGCGCGCGCTCTCTGCAGATGACATAATGCAACAGGCTCTGTTGCACAACCTGATCTGGATCGTTCTCGAGACCATCATCCCACTTTCAATTGGGCTTCTTCTGGCCACCGTGCTCTGGGACGGCGCACGCGGCCGTACTGCCTTCCGTACCGTGTTCTTCATGCCCTACGTGCTCGCCACCGTCATCATCGCCATCATCTTCGGCCTGATTTACAACCCCCTGTATGGTGCGCTCAATCAGTTCCTGCGCGCCGTCGGCCTCGACATGCTGGCCCAAGGCTGGCTCGGCCAACCGAACACGGCTCTCCTATCGCTCATCATGGTGGCAGCCTGGGCAGGTTACGGCTTCAACATGACGATCCTGCTCGCCGGACTTCAGAATGTCGACATGGACCTCTTCGACGCCGCCAAAATCGACGGTGCCAATGCCTGGCAGCGCTTCATCTACGTGACCATCCCCCAACTCAGCCACGTCATTACACTTCTGGTCTCGCTCTCCTTGATCGGGGGCTTCAAAGTCTTCGATCTCGTCTATGTCATGACAGCGGGCGGGCCAGGCTACCACACCGAGGTCGTGGCCACCTACATCTTCAAGCAGTCATTCCAGCAGAACTTCGTCGGCTACGGCACCGCACTCTCCATTGTCCTGACCGTCATTATCCTCATTGTCTCTGTCCTGTTCATTCGACTGCGCGAACGGGGCGGGGAAACTTGAATCCATGCGCGCCAACACCGTCCACCCCGACCCTGCCGAGACGGCAAGCGATCCCATAGTCCGCACCGCGCCCACACCCGGTTTCGCAACGCACAAGTACGCGCTCATCCTGCGTGAAACCGGCAAATACATCCTACTCCTCTTTTTCGCCGTTATCAGCCTGATGCCCTTTGTGTGGATCGTCGGCATCGCTTTGAAGACGAAGAAAGAGTTCTACGACGCCCCCTTTTCGCTCCCTGCAGTTCCCCAATGGCAGAACCTGGCAACAGCTTGGGACATCGGTCACTTCGGTGAATTCTTCCTGAATTCCGTCATTATCACCCTGCCAACCGTGGTCGGCGTCCTCATCTGCTGTTCGTTGGCAGGCTACGCCCTGGCCAAGATTGACTTCCTGGGCCGTAACATCCTCTTCTACTTTTTCCTCGCCGGGATCATCATTCCGTTCCAGGCCATCATGATCCCTCTCTACTACCAACTGCGCGACCTCGGGCTGCTCACCACCTACTTGGCCGGTATTCTCCCCATGATCGCACTGGGCATCCCATTTGGCATCTTCCTGATGCGCGCCTTTTTCATGAGTCTGCCAGTCGAACTGATCGACGCCGCCAAAATCGACGGTTGCGGCGACTTTGGCGTCTTCTGGCACATTATGGTTCCTCTGGCAAAGCCTGCCCTCTCCACTCTGGGCATCGTCCAGTTTATCGCCTCGTGGAACGCCTTTCTTCTGCCTCTCCTCTACCTCCAGAAACAGAGCCTGCGCCCCCTGACGCTCGGCCTCCTTTACTTCCAGACCCGCTATGAGTCCGACTACACTCTGATTGCAGCGGGCATAACGATCATCATCCTACCCATGATACTTGTCTATGTCCTCTTCCAACGCCAGTTCATCGAAGGCCTCACCTCCGGCGCCCTGAAAGGCTGAACCTCGCCGCTCCCTTCACCCGCAAAGCAGACCGAATCACGACAACCTCTGCTGAATACCCTCCACTTACCATCCCCACACCTTGAACAGAACAACCCTTAGCCGGCAGCGCCAAACCCCATCCACTTCACCTGCGTATTCTGAAACGGATCCGGCCAACCGGTGTTCTTAACTATCGACACCTGTAGCTCGCAAACAACAGGCTGGCTGAGTCCTGACGGAAAACAGTTCGGACTCTGCATTGACGCGTCCCGGCAAAAGCCATAGTACCGTAAGCGGAAGGCGCACCTTGACCTCACCAGAACTGAATATTCTCAACTGGTCCTCAGGCGACCACGTCCTCTTCCGCCAACTCTGGTCAAGCCGCGTCTGGGCCGCTATTCCAGCTACAATTGTCGAAGACAGCAGCGACCTGTTCGCCCTCTACATCGCACCCGGCACCACCTTCGCCGGCCCGGACTGCTCCCGCGATGAGCATCTGCACGTCGCCGCAACCGGCGCGTGGGAAACTAAACGCTACGAGTGGACCGACCAACACCACCTCTGGTCATCCCTGCCGGGCGAAGCCGCCTCCATCTGGACAATCTGGTCCGCCCCCGACTGGACCCACGTCGGCTGGAAAGTCAATCCCGAAACGCCACTCAAACGTACGCCCCTCGGATTCGACACAACCGACCACGTCCTCGACGCCGTCATCAGAGCCGACCTCACTTCATGGCAGCTCAAGGACGAAGACGAACTCGCCGTCGCCGTCGACCTTGCTCTGTTCTCAGTAGCTGAAGCAGAACAGATCCGCCGCGAAACACAGCGTATCGCCATCGAGTGCGTTACCTCGCGCCGCCGGCAACTCCAAGCATGGGCTGCCTGGCGCCCGCCCGTCGGTTGGAACCTTCCCATCCTCCCGCCAAACTGGGAGGTCCCGTGACGCCACCGAACCTCCCCGCACTCGGCAAAACTGGGAAGCCCCGTGACGTCACAACACCCCTACCCCAACCTACCCCTCCGCCACCACCGGATTCCGCAGCACGCCAACCCCTGAAATCTCAATCTCCACCACATCGCCCGGCTGTACCGGACCGACACCTGACGGCGTACCCGTCATGATCACGTCACCCGGCAGCAACGTAATCGCCTCGCTGATGTAAGCGATCAGCTGCGCCACCGTAAAGATCAGGTCGTCCGTGTTCGTGTGCTGTTTGACCTCGCCGTTCACACGCGTCGTCAACTCAAGATTCGTCGAATCAAGCCCGGTCGCAATATACGGACCAATCGGTTTGAACGTATCGAACCCCTTGCCAATCAGCATGCAGCCGTTGGCCATCTCATTCGCCTGGATTACCCGTTCGCTGACATCATTGCCGCAGGTGTACCCCAGTACACAATCCAGCGCATCCGCCTCCGTCACCCGGCGCGCCTCCTTGCCAATGATGACCGTCAGTTCGCCCTCATAGTGGACGTTCTGCCCCTGCTTCGGGTAAACGATCGCCTCCTCCGGGTCCAGAATAGCCGTCGAAGGCAGCATGAATAACATCGGCTGGTCCGGCGGCGTCTGGCCCCCCTCTTCTGCATGGGCCAGATAATTCAACCCTACCCCAATCAGCCGCGGCTTCCCGATCGGCGCCAGAACCCGTACGTTGTCCAGATGCGTCGTCTCCCCGCTTTCTTCCATGCTATCCCACGGACAGGACGTCATCTGGCGGATGGTGCCGTCTTCCTCCAGAATGCCGTAACGAACCGCATCGTCAGCACTGTAGCGCAAAATCTTCATCTCTGATACCCCTCCTTGCAAAAGGTGTTCTGTGAATCCCGCAAATATTTCTGTCCTGCTTACAACCTGTCATGGCCTTCCCGCTAACGGGGCCGCCTCCTTTCAATGAGTAGGAAATGGGTTACAGCCGTGATAGACTGTGCCCAACGGCATATCAAGGCTGGCAACCAAGCGAAAGTCGCCGTTGCCCCCAGAATCCACTGGCCGTGAACCACTATCCACGATTACAAAGGAGCACACAAATATGACCACCTCCGGTAGAGTCGCTATCATCACCGGCGCCGGCTCCGGCATCGGCAAACGCACTGCCCTGCTTCTGCTCGCCGAAGGATACGCCGTCACCCTGGCCGGCCGCCGCCTCGACCGCCTCGAAGAAACCGCCGCAGAGTCCGGCGCCGGCGAGCGCGCCCTCGTCGTCCAAACCGACGTGACCGATCCCGCCGCCGTGGACAACCTGTTCGACCGCAC
>DAOUHY010000430.1:0-3002 GCA_034428435.1 Caldilineaceae bacterium
ACAAGAGTAACCGTACTCCAGGTGATACTGCTTGCTGTGCCGCGCCCGCCACAGCTTGTGCATGTCTCCGGGCAGGCTGCCCGCCGCACACACCATCACCGCGTCCGGGTCGCCTTGGTCGTTCACCGCACCGATCAGCGCACCCTGGTACGGCAGCCCGCTCTCAGCCTCGTGCATGTCATAGTTGCGCTGCACCTCCGCTTCCCATTCGTCATGCAGCCTCTGCGCCTGCGCAACATTCTCGTCGTCGTTGCGATAGCCGCCCAGCAGTTCGCCCAGCTCCTCCAGCGTGACCCGCGCATCGCCAACCAGCGGAATGGCGCAATGCTTGTACGCGTCGAACTCGGCAACGTTGATGTTCACGAACTGCACATTAGGGTGCTTGAATGCCGTCTTACTGGACGTAGTAAAGTCACTGTAGCGCGTGCCAATTCCAATGACAACGTCGGCTTCGTCCGCCACCTGTTCCGCTGCAAAAGTGCCGGTCGCGCCGGTCGCCCCCAGCTGCAGCGGATGGTCGTACCGCAGGCTGCCCTTTCCGGCCATCGTCTCTGCAACCGGAATGCCGAAACGGTCGACAAACTCTCGCAGGGCTGCCGTCGCATCACTGTATAGCACGCCCCCGCCGGCGATGATCAGAGGCTTCTCCGCCGCGCGAATCGCCGTCGCCGCCTTCTGCAGCGCGGCCGCGTCCGGCCGGTTGCGTGGCACCGTCCACACCCGCTTCTCGAACAGCGCCGAAGGATAGTCAAACGCCTCCGTTTGCACGTCCTGCGGAATCGAGAGCGTAACCGCGCCCGTGTCCGCCGGGCTCGTCAGCACGCGCATCGACTCGATCAACGACGTCACCAACTGGTCTGGTCTGTTTATCCGGTCCCAGTACCTGCTGACCGGCTTAAAGCAGTCATTGCCCGAAACGTCTTGGCTGTGCTCCGACTCCAACTGCTGCAGCACCGGCGCCACATTGCGGCGGGCGAAGATGTCCCCCGGAAGCAACAGCACGGGCAATCGGTTAATCGTCGCCGTCGCCGCGCCTGTCACCATATTGCTTGCCCCAGGACCGATCGAGCTCGTACAGGCCAGCGTGCGCATCCGGTTGGTGTGCTTGGCAAATGCCGCCGCCGTATGCACCATCGCCTGTTCATTGCGCGTCTGATAGTAGCGAAAATCCGGATACTGCTGCAGGGCCTGGCCGATTCCGGCAACGTTGCCGTGGCCGAATATGCCAAAACAGCCGCCGAAAAAGGGCTGTTCCACGCCGTCCCGTTCGCTGTACTGGTTCTTGAGAAATCGCACGATAGCCTGCGCCATGGTCAATCGTTCTGTATTCATCAGTTTCCTCAATTCTGTTACAGTGTCCGGATTCTTAGAGCGGCTTCATCCCAAGCTAAGCAATTGCTGACTTAGCTACCCGTAAATGGCAGGCCTCTCTGGCAACCTGACCGCCACCGGCTTCCCCTCCATACCAGAGGCGATGCAGGCATCCGCCACAACTATCGAAACATATCCATCCCACGCGCTCGGTCCCGTCGCCTCGCCGTCCTGGATCGACTGCACCCACGCTTGAACCTCATTGACATAGGCCGTGTTGAATCTCTGCAGCCAGTCCTCCTCAACCCACTGCCCGCTTGCATTGCTGTGCCGTACGACCGGGCTCTGTAGTGGACTCGTGTGTACCACGCCCGTTTCACCGGTGATACTCACTTCAATTTCGTAACCGTAACCGGCATCCGCGTTACATTCAAGCCCGCCCAGCGCACCGCTTGCAAATTGTAATTGGCCCATGACATAGCGCGCGCTATCAGGCCGGTCCGGCGAAAATGGAATGTAGGAGGTATGCACGCCGGCGATCTCATCCTCCATCATCCAGCGCGCCGAGTGAATGTCGTGAATGAGAGAGCCCGTTATGACGTCGTCAAGCGAAGGAGCGCCGCCGCTGGAAGGGTTGATGTGAACGCTGCGGAAAACGAGCG
Source organism: Caldilineaceae bacterium (assembly GCA_034428435.1). Classification (GTDB taxonomy): domain Bacteria; phylum Chloroflexota; class Anaerolineae; order Caldilineales; family Caldilineaceae; genus Bin5. The sequence continues at coordinate 1,974 of DAOUHY010000430.1, forward strand.
CACTCCCCTGCGCCCCGCTGTCGCTCACCCGTTTGACCGCTACGTGTGCCGGGTCATACTGCCGCATGAAACCCACCTGCACATGCCGTCGACCGCCACTGACTTCCGCACTTATGACTCCACTGGCTTCCTCGCCCCCCGTCGCCAGTGGATATTTGCAGAGCACGGGCTTGCCCGCAGCTATGCACGCCCTCGTCAACTCGGCGTGGAAGCTGTTTGGCGCCGCAATCACCACCGCGTCGACTTCCGGCGCAGAAATGAGTTGCTCGGCATCCGTATAGATCCGTGCGCCGCCGCACCTCGCTGCGATCTCCTCGGCACGCGCCGCATCCACATCCATGATCGCAGCAACCTCGGCCGCGGCGACCAGGTAAGTCAGATTCGAAGCGTGCCGCGCCCCCATGCCGCCTGTTCCGATAATGCCGACTTTGACTGTTCGGCTCACACGCTACCCCTTGATTCCAGCTTAAGGTCGCCAGGATCTCCCGCACATATTACTGCCACGCGCTGTCTTTGGCGCCTACATTCCAGTACGGATCGTCCAGCGGCGGCGGCTTTGACACCGGCCCTGCTCCCCGCACCGACTGGTCGAAGTCGATCAGACTGCCCGTCATCATTCCCGACTCATCCGACGCCAGAAATGCGATCGCTCTCGCCACTTCATCCGTCTTGAGCAGGCGCCCGAAAGGTTGCTCAGCCTCCGCCTTCTCCAGCCAGTCCTCGCCATCCGAATGAAAGGTACGCTGAATGAAGTCCTCGGCCGGTGAGTCCATCCAGCCCACGGCTATGGCATTCACTCGGATCTGGTAGCGCATGACAGCAAATGCAACATTCTTGGTCATCGCGTTAAGTGCGCTCTTGGATGCCGTATAGGGCAGCAAGAACTGCTCGCTGCCGAATGAAGCCACGCTGGAAATATTGACGATCGACCCGCCGTTCCCCTCGCGCCGCATCAGCTTGCACGCATCCTGCATGAGCAGCAACGGCGCCCGCGTGTTGACCGCGATTATCTTGTCGAAAAGCTCAGGC
>DAOUHY010000431.1:0-4922 GCA_034428435.1 Caldilineaceae bacterium
TGGAGCAGTGGCAGCTCGTCGGGCTCATAACCCGAAGGTCGCAGGTTCGAATCCTGCCCCCGCTACCTCAGTTTCATAAAGCCGCCGAACCGAAATCGGTCGGCGGCTCATTTTTGACATTGGATTGTAGGGTTCGCAGTCTGGTTTGGCCCGGCGACGTAGCTCAGGCGGTTAGAGCGAGGGCTTCATAATCCCTAGGTCGGTGGTTCAAGTCCACCCGTCGCCACTCTCCATCGTGCGCTAAAATGTGACAGACAGTGGGCATGGCCGTTGACGCGGCCGTGCCCATTTGCATTTCGCTCCCCAGTGACGCGTCAGACCGATACTTTCCCCTCATTCAGTCCGGAATCCGATATGAACTGGCCTGGATGCAGGTAACACCCTCGCCATCCTGACCGTAGTAAGCGGTGCAGATCGAGCCGTCAGGCCGCTGAACCGAGGTAGGATAGCCCAGATCCCCGTTGGGGAAGTCATCCCGGAGAATCAGTTCGTTGTCGATATCCCAGCTCGCGCCCTCGTCATTGCTCACACAGGCGCGAATCCCGAAAGGAGCCCACCGACAGCCGTAGACGCACAGCAGGCGGCCGTCCTGCAGGCGCAGCATGTGGGGCGGCAGACCGTGCATCGGCGTCGGCTGCGCGCGGCTCCAGGTGCGCCCGCCGTCGTCCGAATGACACTGGTAGAGATGATAGTTGCCCTCTTCATGGGTGCGCAGCATCGCCAGCACGCGTCCGCCGGGCAGCGCGAGCAGGGCAGGTTCGAAGAAGCCGATCGTCTCATCGACCGCTATCAGGCGGGCGCCGCGCCAAGTGCGGCCCTGGTCGTAGGAGGGTACGACAAATGAGGGGCACGGGACCTGGCTCTCATCGTAACACGGCAGCAGCAGGCTTCCGTCTTCCAGTTCGGTGATCGGCCTCAACGTGTACCCGGAGACAAAGGGAGAGACATCGACGCGGGCGCTTCCATCCCACGTGCGTCCACCATCTTCGGAGCGATGGACATAGGTACCTTCCGCCACCGGAAATGAGCCGGCCCAAGCAAACCCCTCGTCCCGTCTGTAGCGTGCGTACCCTGCGTCGGCGTCGGCTGCGTCCAGCGAGACAAAGCGGTTGCGCGCTGTATTGACCAGCAGGAGACCGCTGGAAAGCTGCACCATGCCGGGATCGTCCATACCGGCGAAATCGTAACCGGCGATCACCTGCGGCCCGTGCCAGCTGTGTCCGCCGTCCTCGGAGCGCAGCAACATATTGAGCAGACTCGGGTCGAGATGCGTGATGACAGGGCGGCGCATCGCCTCGCAGAAGGCCAGCACCCACTCACCGTCCTGCAAAATCTTGATATCCGGCCAGGCGCAGTAGGCGTGGGGGTTCCTGTAGATCAGCTGGTGCGTCAGGTCCGGTGGGCGCATGGCCATCTCTTCCTTATATCTGACCTCTTTCGAGCATATCTATGAACGGATTGTCCCGGATCTCCAGTGGGAAGTCGACGCGCGCCAACCCCTGCCGCTGCGATTCGTAGATGGCCATGATCATCTCCAGCGCGGCGCGGCCCTGCCTCCCGCTCGAGATGCTCTCGCGGTCCTGCTCGATGCAGTCAACCAGGTCACTCACCGCGTTGATCCAGGCGTGTTGACGCTGCGTCGCCACCGGCTCCCAATCGACCGGCTCGGTCTGCATGCGCCAGCGGTGCAGATAGGGTTCCCAGCCGTAGCCGCCGGACCGCTCCAGGCTGTTGCCGGCGCCGTGCTGGATTGCCAGCCGCCCTTCATCCCCTTCGATCAGGATTTCGAACGTGCCATAGCGCCGCCGCCCGCCCGACTCAAAGAAGAAGAGGCAGCCGCTGTCCATGCGGAACAGCCCGGCGCCGACGTCCTCGATTGTGACCGTCTTGTTGCCCCGCTCCACCGTGGCGAAAACCCACTCCGGATCACCGGCGTAGAAGCGGATCAGATCGAAGAGATGCGTGCAGTCGTGCATCAGATTACCGCCGCCCGCCGTCTGATAATGCGCATGCCAACTGGCGGGATCGCGCCGTTCGGGCGTGAGCAGGTGGCCCCGGATCGTGCGTAGATTGCCGATCTCCCCCTGCTCGATCATCTTCTTCACATTGAGGTAGTTCGCCTCAAAGCGCATCGAATGGTTGACGATCAGTTTGGTGCCGGCGCGGTCGCAGGCCGCGATCATCCGGTCCGCCTCTTCCAGGTGGAAGGCCATCGGCTTCTCGCAGAGGACGCCGCGTGCGCCGGCCCCGGCTGCGGCAATCGTCACCGGCCCCTTCAGATTGTCCATCGTGCAGACGCTGACGATGTCGACGTTGGCCTGCGCCAGCATCTCCTCATAGCTGTCGTAGCGTTGCGGGATCGACCAGCGTTCGCAGAAAAGATCGAGCTTGTCGGCGTCAATGTCAGCCGCGGCCACCAGCTGCGTACCGGGGACATCGGTGTACGCCTTCGCGTGCAGCGCGGCCACCCTGCCGCAGCCAACGATTCCCGCCGTGTAACGATTGTCGTCGCTCATTTGGGTGCTCCTGCCAGGGGGGCGCCCGCGTAGGAGGGCGTCATCGGGACGATGATGACGCCGGCGGGCGCATGGGGATTGACGGGCTATATCTGACCTCTGTCCAGCATATCTCCGAACGGATTGTCCCGGATCTCCAGCGGGAAGTCGACGCGCTCCAACCCCCGCCGCTGCGATTCGTAGACGGCCATGATCATCTCCAGCGCGGCGCGGCCCTGCCGCCCGCTCGAGATGCTCTCGCGGTCATTCTCGATGCAGTCGACCAGGTCGGTGACCGCGTTGATGGTGGCGTTGTCCCGCTGCGTAGGGACGGGCTCCCATTCGACCGGCTCGGTACGCCCGCGCCAGCGGTGCAGATAGGGTTCCCAGGCCCACCCGCCCATGGCCCCCATGCTGTTGCGCGCGCCGTGCTGGATCGCGAGGCGGCCTTCGTCCCCTTCGATCAGGATTTCGAAGGTGCCGTAGCGCCGCCGTCCGCCCGACTCGAAGAAAAAGAGACAGCCGCTGTCCATGCGGAACAGGCCGGCGCCGAGGTCCTCAACTGTGATGGCCTTGTTGCCCCGCTCCACCGTGGCGAAGACCCATTCCGGATCGCCGGCGTAGAAGCGGATCAGATCGGTCAGGTGCGTGCCGTTGTGCATCAGCTCGCCGCCGCCCGCGGTCACGTACTGCGAATGCCAGCTGCCGGGATCACGCTGGTCGGTGGAGAGCATATTGGCGCGGATCGTACGCAGATTGCCGATGTCGCCGCGCTCGATCATCGCCTTGACTTCGATGAAGTTCTTCTCGAAACGCATCGAGTGGTCGACAACGAGCTTGGCGCCGGCGCGGTCGCAGGCCGCGATCATCCGGTCCGCCTCTTCGAGGTCGAAGGCCATCGGCTTTTCGCAGAAGACGCCGCGGGCGCCGGCCTCGGCTGCGGCAATCGTCGCCGGGCCGTGCAGATTGTCCAAGGTGACGACGCTGACGATATCGACGTCTGCCTGCGTCAGCATCTCCTCATAGCTGCGGTAGCGCTGCGGGACCGACCAGCGTTCGCAGAAGAGATCGAGCTTGTCGGGGTCGATATCAGCGGCGGCCACCACCTGCGTATCGGGCACAAGCGTATACGCCTCTGCGTGCAGATTCGCCATCCTGCCGCAACCGATGATCCCCGCCGTGTATTGCTTGCCGTCGCTCATTTGAATGCTCCTACCAGGGCGGCGCCCGCGAAGGTGCGCATCATCAGGACAATGATAATCGCCGTCGGGATCGACGCGATCACATAACCGGCCATGAGCGGCCCGAACATTACCTGGCTGTTGCCGGTGAACTTGGCCAGCCCCAACATCAGCGTAAACTTTTCTGGCGAGCGCAGCACCAGCAACGGCCACACATAGTCCCCCCACGTCGACAGGAAGGTAAGCAGGCCCACGATCGCCATGATGGGCCGCGAGAGCGGCAGCGCGATCAGCCGGTACATCTGCAGTTCGGTGCCGCCGTCCATGCGCGCCGCCTCGAACAGCTCCTCCGGCAGATCGGAGAAGAAACCGGTCAGCAGAAAGACGGCAAAGGCGAGCCCGCCGGCGATATAGGGCAGGATCAGCCCCCACAGCGAGTTCATCAGCCCAAACTGGACGATGAGCAGGTAACGGCCGATTAACGTCAGGACGCCGGGGATCATCAGCAGCGACAGCACCAGGTAGTAGGCCGCGTCCCGCCAGGCGAAGTCGATGCGCGCAAACGCGTACGCGGCCAGCGACGCGCACAGCAGCACGCCCGTAACCGCGCCGAGGCTGACGAGGCTGCTGTTGATGATGGAGCGATAGATCTCGTTCCACGCCATCACATAGTTGTGCAGCTGCAGCGGGAAGGCCGGCAGCCAGAAATTTACGAGCAGCTGCTGAAAGCTCTTGAGCGAGGTGAGGATAGCGATGAAGAAGTGGAAGAAAGTCAGAAGGAGGAGAAACACCAGCAGCGCATGATGCAGCGCGCTTTGAATCCGGGCGCCAAGCTCCACCTGCGCGGCGTCCGGCGATGATGTGAAGGGCCGGTCGACTGTCTGCCCGGTCATCAGGTCTCCCTTGTGCGTCGCGTGCGGGCGAACGGCGACGTTGTGTAGCGGAAGCTCAGCAGCGTCAGAATGAAGATGGCGATGAACATCGTCACTCCGATCGTTGCGCCGTAACCCATCTGGTCCCCGCGGAAGGCGGCCATAAAGAGGAGCAGACCGGGCACCAGCGACGCCTTGGCCGGCCCGCCCGCGGTCATGATCAGCACAAAGGCGAATTCCTGGATGATGCCGATCATCGTCTGAATCGCCACCAGCTGAATCGAAGTGATCACCAGCGGAATGTCGATCCGCACCATCCGCTGCCAGACATTGCAACCGTCCATCACCGACGCATCCAGCACCTCACTGGGGAT
>DAOUHY010000432.1:0-6894 GCA_034428435.1 Caldilineaceae bacterium
GCGGGAATCAGATGCTGGATAATAGACCACTGGCTGTCAGTCAAATCTGTTGGGTATCGTTTTGTTTTCACAAAAACTACGTATACCACAATTTGGCCGACAGCCTTTACTTTCCAAACAGCCTCTAAGAGGTTGAGAGCTGTTCGGCGCAAAACGGTCAAGTCGTTCTGAGCATGAATGCCTTGTGTGCTGATGCGCGCATTTCATACATCGCGGACCGTATGTCTAGACGGTGGGTCACTGGCTTTCTTGTGTGTGTGTGCTGGACGAGAGTTTACGAGTGTTTGCGGGTTGTCTGATCTGTGATTTGCGTGATTCAGGTGATGGGCTGCGATAAGGGCCTGGCTGGCGACGGGGGTCGCATTCCAGTGTCTGCGAGAGTTGTACGAACCTTTACGTGGCGGGTCGTGTTTCGGCGGGAATATGGCGGAAAAAGCGGAAATAGCGGAAAAGTCGGGCAAAAGCGGGTAGATTTTTTTTCTGGTTCTTGTTGTTGCGCTTCTGCATCAGTTTTCCCGTTTCTGGCAAGATCCCTTTAGTGCTCATCCACTGCTTTTGCTGACGACAGAATCATGCCGGTTAGCCGGCGGTGGGGGGGGCAGAGTGTCGCGTCTGGGCGGGATAGTTCGGGTCAGTTCCATTTAGGTCGGATCGGAGCGGCCACTTTTCCTTTTCGTGGAGTTATGCGCTAAACTGCGCGCACTTTAGCATGCTGTATTTGTCGCGAATTGTGCAGACAGATTGTCGGCAGTAGGCAGTCCAGGAGTCGTTGACGTTTGTCCGGCCTGAAATATGCGGGCCCAACATGTTGTCAATCCACAAGGGCACCCACGAGGGCACCAACAAGGGGTGCCCCTACGGGGAATGGGGCAGGTTGATGCATTTGAGGATGGCGACCCTGGGCACCCACAAGGGGTGCCCCTACGGTGGGACGCCTCGTCAGGAGGAATCGTCAACGAGCCCCAGCAAGTGCCATCCCTCGCGTCCAGATCTCCTACCGGCGAGCGACATGGATTGATGGTGAACATTCACTTTCAGAAATGCCTAACTGAATCTTGGCATAAGGCTATTATATCACTGATTCTGAGGCGATTGCCCTGTTGTTGAATGGGAAATGGCGGGCGACTGAATGTGTTGACAGCTCCAAGCCTTCCCCTAATTGCGGTGACCCGACCGAGAAAAGGGGTGATAGATACCGAATGCGAAAGTTGCTGCCTGTGGCACAGCATCTTCAGCCTTCACGGTAGAGTTCACGCATGATGATCATTTGTTGGATCTGGGTCGTCCCTTCGTATATTTGATAGATCTTGGCGTCACGCATCAGCTTTTCGACAGGGAACTCCTTGCTGTAACCGTTGCCACCGAAGACCTGGACGGCGTCTGTTGCATTCTTCATGGCCGCCTCTGCGCAATAGGCCTTTGCCATTGCAGCTGACATCGTGTTGCGATTCTCCTGGTCCACATCCCAAGCCGCCTTGTAAGCCAGGTGCCGGCCAGCCTCCACTCGGATTGCCATGTCCGCCAGCATGAAGCCAACGCCCTGAAAGTGGGAGATGGGCTGACCAAACGCAGTGCGCTCACCTGCGTAGGCTACTGCTTCGTCCAGCGCCCTCCGTGCTACGCCAATCGCAGCGATTGCCACACCTGGACGACTCTTGTCGAACGCCTTCATCGCGATTCGGAATCCTTCCCCTTCTTCTCCCAGCCGGTTGCATGCAGGGACCTCGACGTTCTCAAAGAAAACCTGGCAGGCCTGGGCAGCGTGCTGGCCCATTTTAGCGAGGGGTTTGCTCGTGCTCACACCGGGCCAGTCCCTTTCGACCAGGAAGCAACTGATACCGCTATGACCGGCATCCGGGTCCGTTTTTGCAAATACCGAGAAAAAGCTTGCGACAGGTCCGTCGGTGATCCAAGTCTTTGAGCCGTTCAAGAGGTAGGTATCGTCACGCCGTAAGGCGGTGGACTTGATGCCGGCGACGTCCGACCCTGCGTCCGGCTCCGTCACGCAGTAGGCAGCGACTTTGCCGTCATCCGCAATCCAGGGCAGGTAGCGGCGCTTCTGCTCGTCAGATCCTGCGATGAGCAGAGGCAACGTGGCAAGTTGATTCAACATCAAGGCCGTTTGGATTCCCGAGCACCCGTAGGCCATCGACTCGGCGATTACGCACTCCTCAAGTGCGGTTGCGCCCATGCCTCCGTACTCCTCAGGAATGTTGAGATTGACGAGACCGACTTCGCGTGCCTTATGAAATATCTCCCACGGCCATTCTTCGTTCTGATCATAGTGCTCCGCGCGGGGAATGATTTCACGACGCGTGAAGTCCATCGCCAGCTCCTGCAGCATCTTGACGTCTTCAGGAAGGTCGTACATTGCATTTTGTCCCTATCTATTTCAAGAGGCCGAAAGTGTTATCTTCGGCGTAGGTGTTATACTCTTACGGACACGGGCATATTCTAGCTTGAAAGGACGCACGATGGGGTCAGATTCCATACTATTCAAGGAAATCCACCAGCAACCGGATGTCGTTGAACGGTTCGCACAGCATGAGCAGGGCCGGGTGAAGGAACTCGCTGCCCGCATCCAGGAAGCAGACATTCGCCAAGTCGTCGTGGCGGCAAGAGGCACAAGCGACAATGCGGCGCGTTACGCCCAGTATCTTCTGGGGGCAAACAACCGGCTGCCCGTGATGCTGACGACGCCCAGCCTTTTCACGCTTTATCAGCAGCCACCGCTCTTCGCACCGGACACTCTTGTCCTGGGAATCAGCCAAAGCGGACAAAGCCCGGACATCGTAAGCGTTCTGGCGGAGGGAAGGCGGCAGGGCTGCGTTACTGCCGCAATCACCAACTCTGCGGGCTCGCCTCTGGCGGAGCAGGCCGATCACCTGGTGAGCCTGGGGGCAGGCGAAGAGCGGTCGATCGCGGCGACAAAGACGTACACTGCTCAGCTCTATGCCGTCGGGCTTCTTTCAGCCCACCTGGCTAACGACGCGGAGGGGGTGGCGATGCTGGAGAAGACACCGGACCTGATGCGACAGACCCTTTCAATGAACAGTGAAGTCGAACGACTGGCAGAACGCTACCGTTACGTACGCAACTGCGTTGTAGTAGGTCGAGGATTCAACTACTCAACCGCCTTTGAGATTGCGCTGAAGATCAAGGAGCTTACCTATACGCTAGCTGAACCATACAGCACTGCAGACTTTCTGCATGGTCCATTGAGCCTGATCGAGCCGGCCTTTCCGGTCTTTGTGGTTGCTCCCACCGGTGTGCTTATGCCGGACCTGCAACGCTTTGTCCGGCAGCTGCGGGATATGGATGCCGAACTGCTCTGCGTGAGCAATGACCCGTCGCTCCTGAATCTGGGTCGCACCCAGTTTCCCTTCCCTTCCGCACCCGAGTGGCTGTCACCGTTACTTGCGATTATTCCGGGTCAGTTATTCGCTTTGTTCCTGGCATCGGCGCGCGACTTCGACCCAGACCGTCCGCGGACTATCAAGAAAGTGACCGAAACTCTTTAGGCCAGATCGTAAGGTCTAAGAATCAGATGGACTCTATAGACTCAGGTAGGTCCAAAACCTATTCGCACGCTGTCCCAGAATAGCAACAGAGCAGGTGTAGAACTTCTACACCTGCTCTATCGAAAGCAGCAGAACCAAGATTCTCTTCCAAACCGCCCCAGTTGGTTAAGCCTTGCAGCCAGACTCAGTTACCCATCTCAGAACCTGGCAGATAGATCGTAATATTGGCGCTGGTCGCCTGTATAATTGGAAGCAGGTTCTCCACGAGGGACAGAACCGAATCCATATCGGCGCCGGGTACCAGTGCCGATACGGAGTCAAAGACGCCCAACTGCTTTGAGAGGGCAAGCACATTCTGCACTTCTCCGCTCCCCCACGACAGGTAGGGGAGACCGATGCCATTTAGTGAGATGTGAATGCCGTCGGGGTCTGTAGTCAGAGTCACAGTGTAGATGCCGGAATCGGTCAGGCCGCTGATCAGATCAGGCGGAAGGCGCAGCGCGTAAAATGGCGTACTGGTCAACACCGTCCAATCCATGTCGGACAGTTCCCCCAAAGTCCAACTGCCATCGGCGTGATACAGGATGGGGATATCGATTGCAGGCAGGGCACCACCAAATGTCTCCAAGACTTGCTGCTGCAGCATCCGCGCCATAGTGACTTCTGCACTTTCTTCAACTCCGCTAAGGGGAATCACATCAACCCCTTCCTGGAGAGGGAATCTAAGCACGACGCCAAGGTTGAAGTTCCGCACCATTGGCAGCACCTTGTTCAGCGCGGGGACGCCCAAGCCCAATGCGGACACGGCCTCGCCTGTTGCAGCCAGCGACTCTTCTTCCCATACCAGCGAGGGAATCCGCTGCCCGTTGGCGAAGAGCAGAATCCCTTCGTCGCCGTTTGCTACGCGCAAGTGCTGAAGGTTGGAAGCCGTAAAGTGCTGTACCCACATCGAAGGCAACGACAGCCCGTACAGAATGGTGGCAAGCCCCAACCTGACTCCCGGTTCAGGCACGTAGAGCATACCGGGAGGCTGCTCTACATTGCCGACAACCATATGTGATAACTCGCCGATGGAGGCTGTGCCGTCTGAAGCGTAGTCAATCACGATTGGCGGCAGGTCGATGTAGAATTCATCCGGCCCTCTGTCGACCATAGAACCAGCGTCGATTCTGGCCGTGCAACCTGACAGAGCGATCGCGACGACTAGCAAGAGCACAGCCCAAAACGTGACGCGTTTCTGCATTCGAGGCCTCCTGGCAATTAGAGTAGATCTCGACAAATGAGAATCCGATAATTGTGTTAACTTCTCTGCGCCGTCTTGGTTCAGGCCCCGGTACGTAAGCCCTCTATGGGCTTCCAAGTTCCCGGCCTGAGCCGGGAAGGCCAGTCGAAGGTTCTCTCAGTGCTTTGGCCCCGGCCCAAATGACTTCAGTCCAGGATGGTCAATCCCATTTCGAGGCGCAGGCCAACTTACATTGACCGCGTCCAACCGGGGCCCAAACTGTGAACCGATAGGCCGTTGTGTATTCTACATCCCATTAAAGTGCGTGTCAATTTGACTTTGAGAAGGCCCTTCTTCGAAATGCTTGCGAAAGCACTCCGAAGCAACTACGACTTAAATGCTATAGTTGGTGAACAAGGAGCGTACCAACGCGTCATTTGCCCGCCTTGTTGCCCATTTTCACGTATCCGGATATATCACTGAGCTACACACTGGCGCCATGCCTTGTCGATCTTGCTTATCAGTGACTATAATCGTGCTAAGAGGCTACTTGGAGACTCCGGCAGGGACCCTTACCTACGTTACCCCAGAGACTCCAACAGGCAGTTGCAGTTCCGCCCAGAGGTGAGGACGGATTGGTGAATATGAGGAATGCGCCGGTTTCCGAACCGGATAGACAAGAAGATTCAGTGTCGGGCCTGGCCCACTGGCAGGACACAAGCTGGGCCGCTCCATCAGAACCAGGAAGGTCGGTGTCCTTGCTGACAGCGGCCGACGACCTGGTGCTTCTCCTGACCGGAGGAGGAAAACGACACTTGCTGCGTCTTCAGCCAGGGCGTTCGTTCCATTCCAACCTTGGAAAGATCCTGCATGACGATCTGATAGACCTTCCCTACGGCACGACTGTGTACAGTCATCTGGGTCACGCCATGCTGCTGCTGGAACCGTCTCTGGACGATCGGATGACGCGGATCAAGAGGAACACGCAGATAATCTTTCCTCAAGATGCGGCCATGGTCGTGCGCCGACTGAACCTGCGGGCCGGCAGTCGTGTGGTCGAAGCCGGCACCGGCAGCGGGGCTCTTACTATCTCCCTGGCATGGGCGGTTGCCCCAACCGGTCGCGTGTTTTCGTATGAAATCAGGGATGACCACGTTCAGGTTGCACGCAGCAACCTGGAGAAGATGGGTCTGCTGCAGTATGTGGACTTGCATTCGGCTTCGATCCTCGAAGGTTTCAGACAGACGAACGCTGATGCCCTGGTACTGGATCTGCGTACACCCTGGATCTTTCTGGAGCAGGCGCGTCAAGCCCTTCGCCCTGGAGGATTCTTTGTCGCCCTGGTACCCACTACGAACCAGGTCTGCGACCTATTGCGCGGACTGGAAACGTCAGGATTTGCCGACATTATCGTAGAAGAGGTTCTCGTTCGCGGCTACAAGCCGGTTCCGGATCGCCTACGTCCCGACGACACGATGGTTGGCCACACGGTGTTTCTGACTTCGGCGCGTCCGGTCGTTGATTCGGAAGATAGTGGAAGGTGGCTTTCGGAGGAGCGCAAGCGCTACGCGGCCCGCAAGATCCTGGAAGAACGGATAGCGGAAGAGGAAGCGAAACGGGGGTCGCAGCCAGAAGGGAAGCGGGTACCTCATCCAAAGCTGCCCTGATCGGAATCAATGGGTTATGGCACGTGCGACGCCAATGGCCTCGTTTGAAGTCACTGGTAACTACAAAGCCTTGTTCTGTGAGTGTTCAGTGTGCGGTCTTTCCGGGCGGAACGTACCGCCAGAATTACTGTAGCAGCCTTGCGATGGTCGTGGCGGTGAACATTGGGTAGAAATGGGAGTTGCCTCGTTTGACTTGCCTGCGCTGGTACATACTGGGAATGCGCCAAGACCGATGGTTGGGGGGTTGAAGCCCGGCCGCCGCGAGACGCCAACTTCGAATTAGCCACACACTTGCTACGGCGCGGACATCAGGGGGGGCGTTGCGGGGGCGGAGCCCCCGCACAAGGGAGGGCCGACTAGGGGTCGTTGACGTTTGATGAATTCTGATACATTGGCGACAATAGGAGGATGTCTACAACTAAGATTTCCGACTATCAGTGGCAGAAACTTTTCGCGTTTCTGCAGAGACACCCTCGTGCCTACG
>DAOUHY010000433.1:0-5356 GCA_034428435.1 Caldilineaceae bacterium
GCCACCGCCCTCGGCGTAGCCGGCTTCGTCGTCTCATTGGCTGTCGCCCTCGTCTTTATCCTCATGCAGGTCCGCCGCGCCGAGGAGTCCTCCTGACATGGTTGCCCAGGCACAGGACACCCGCACAGCCGCCCCCAGGCTCCCTTTGCGGCGCCTCATAAACAGCGCCCTCCTCTATATCACCGTGGCCCTCGTCTCCCTGATCATCGTCTTCCCCGTCTACTGGATGATGATTAGCACCTTCCAGCCCAGCAAGTACATCCTCCACTTCCCGCCCCCGCTGCTACCCCAGGAGCTCTACTTCGATCAGTTTGGCGAGCTTTTCAGCGAACACCCCATCGCCAAGTGGCTCCGCAACTCCTTCCTCATCGCCGTCATGACCATGCTCCTCTGCATGGCCCTCTCCGTCCTCGGCGCCTTCGCCCTCTCCAACCTGCGCTGGCCCGGCCGCAACCTCTTCGGCCTCTTCCTCCTCGTGACCCAGATGCTGCCCGAAGTCCTCATCCTGATCCCGCTCTACATACTCTACCGCCGCCTCGACATGCTCAACAGCATCCCCTCCCTGGCCCTCATCGACGCCGCCTTCATCCTCCCCATCTGCATCTGGATCCTCAAGGGCGTCTTCGACAACGTCCCCCACGAAGTCCTCGATGCCTCCGTCGTCGACGGCTGCACCGAACTGGGCGCCCTTTGGCGCATCGTCCTGCCCCTGTCCGCGCCCGGCCTCGCCGCCGTCGCCGTCGTCGCCTTCTTCTTCGCTTGGAACGAATACCTCTACGCCGGCATCATGCTCAGCAGCGGAGAATTCATGCCCGCATCCGTCGGCCTCTCCACCCTCAAAGCCATCGCCCAGACCCCCGTCGAACAATACATGGCCGCCGGCCTCGTCTTCTCCGTACTCCCCGTCGTCTTCTACCTCGCCATGCAACGCTACATCGTCTCAGGCCTCACAGCCGGCGCCGTAAAAGGCTAATGTCGGCGAAAGCCCATGCGCCGCGCTGCAGCCCGTGGGTCAAATTGTTCCGCTCAAGTGACTACTACCTCATTGCCAATTGTCCACCATGTTTCTGCATGGCAAAGGTGACTGCCTCTCCTCTAATGGCCTATCACCTATCAATCTGTGCTTTCGCTGACCACTGACCACTGACTACTGACTGCTGACCACTGCAGTTCCGGGCGGTCGGGCCTATTCGGCCCTCCCTTGTGCGGGGGCTCCGCCCCCGCAACGCCCCCTCTCCTACAACATCCCATGGCCACCTGGTGCCGTCATTCCAGCGGATGCCTCATCCACCGGTTGCGTACTACCAGTTCCTCAACAATCCCCGTAGGGGCACCCCTTGTGGGTGCCCAGGCCCGCCAATACGCGCCGCCATCACCCTCCCCCCGACAACCCCGTAGGGGCACCCCTTGAGGGTGCCCTTTCCCGCCAATACGCGCCATCATCCCCCTCCCCTCAACCCCCCCGTAGGGGCACCCCTTGTGGGTGCCCTTTCCCGCCAATACGCGCCATCATCACCCTCCCCTCACCACCCCCGCATGGGCACCCCTTGTGGGTGCCCTTTCCCGCCAATACGCGCCATCATCCCCCTCCCCTCAACCCCCCCGTAGGGGCACCCCTAGTGGCTGCCCTCCCCCGCCCCCACGCGCCGTCATCACCCTCCCCTCACCACCCCCGCATGGACACCCCTTGTGGCTGCCCTCCCCCTCCAATACGCGCCGTCTTCACCCTCACCTCAACACCCCCGCATGGACACCCCTTGTGGCTGCCCTCCCCCGCCCCCACGCGCCGTCTTCACCCTCCTCTCAACACACCCGTAGGGGCACCCCTAGTGGGTGCCATTTCCCGCCAATACGCGCCGCCATCACCCTCCCCTCAACACCCCAAATCTGGGTTGCACCCCTACAGGAATCCCAAAGCACACGCCGTCAGCCGTATTCCAGCCAGATCGCACACAGTCCCTGGTGGAGGCCGCGCAATCTCGCAAAGACATTCGCTACTCTCTTGGCCTACTTCGCGACCTTTCGCGTGCCTTCGCGGAATGATCGGTTTTGCTGATATCATGATTCAAACGACAAACATACCGACCCGGCAATTGCCGGCCTGAAGTCAATGGGGAAAATCAGCACAGCGATGTCCGGTCACCTCCTCCTCGCCGGCGGCTCCGAATTCGGCGGCCAAATGGCCGCCCCTGACCGCCGCAGCATCCAACTCGCCGGCGGCCCTGACGCCCCCATCGCCATCATCCCCACCGCCGCCGCCCCCGACAACAACCACCGCCGCGCCGGCGAAAACGGCCGCCGCTGGTTCACCAGCCTGGGCGCGACCAATGTCCGGGTCGTCCCCTTGGTCGACCGCGATTCAGCTGCTGACGCTACCGTTGTGGAACAAATCAGAGAGGCAAAACTAATCTATTTGCTCGGCGGTTTCCCCGGCTATCTCTGCGAAACACTGCGCGACACACCCGCCTGGACCGCCATGCTCGCAACCCTCGACGCGGGTGCCGTCCTTGCCGGTAGCAGCGCCGGCGCCATGGTCCTCTGCCAACATCTCAACGACCCACACGGCCAAGGCACGACAGCCGGCCTCGGACTCATCCCCGACGCCATCGTCCTGCCCCATCACAACACCTTCGGACAGGGCTGGGCAGACCGCCTGCGCGACCTCCTGCCCAACGCAACACTGATCGGCATCGACGAAGAGACCGCCATGATCAGCGACAACTCAGCCCGCAATTGGCGCGTCCTCGGCGCCGGCGACGTTACCCTCTACCTCCCCGGCCAACCCCTATCACACCCCCAACGTTACCTCGCCGGCCAGGAGCTGCACCTCCAACCCCCGGACTGAACCTGCGCCATATCCCCCACACTGCCTACAGCGCCGGTCCGCGCCTTAACACCATCAGAGGCGTATAACTCGGAAGTCCTCAAACCGGATCCAGTGCTCCGCATCCGGCGGCCCGTTATAGCACTGGATACTGACCTGCTCATTTACCCCCGGCGGCAGCTCTCCCGTCGCCGCCGTCCTGAATTCCGAGGCGCCCGCCGGCCTGTACTGCGCCTCCCACGACTCGGCATCCACCACCAACCGCAGCCGCACTCTCTGCGTCGGCATCACCTTGCTGCCAGGAATGATGAAAACCTCCCCGTCCACCAGCTCCTTGACCTCCTTGAACACAGGCTCCCCGTCCTGATACCACGTGATCCCTGCCTGCTCATACTGTTGCGTCGGCACAATATGGTTGAAGATAGTCACCTCGATTGCGTAAACCCCCGAGCTGCGGTCCGGCGCCGGCCGCACCAGCGCATTCCGCACCGTCCCCGCCACGCCCGGCTCCACCACAATCTCCAACCCCCCATCCCGAATCCGCCACCTGTCCGCATTCTCCCGAATCCAGAACCACTCCGAGTCCAACTCCCCATCAAAACTCTCGGCAAAAACTACCTGCCCTTCACTCTCACCCATACCAATTGCTCCCTATTACATTGACAAACTTCGGTTCAAAGCATCACCACTGACTACTGACAACTAACTACTGCCCTTCGCACTACCAAATTCGCATACTCCCCCACCAGCGGCGCCATCTGCCGAAACCCAATCTTCCCGCCCCCCAGCACCGGCCCATGGCTCACCCCGTCGTCGCGCCAGCTGAAAATCGGCAACTCGTTGATCGAAAACGCCACTTCCGCCCCGCACTTGACAACCTGGATTCGGTAAGGAGGAGTCGCATCCGCCACCGGCGGTAAAGGGTCCGCACCCTGCGCCACCATATGAAACCCATAGCTCTTGCGCAAATTACACGTGTGAAACGCCCGCTCCTCAGGCCACCTCCGTCTGAAATAGGAGACGTGCAGCGCGTTGATATCCCCGTGATGGTACTGCTGGTATTCCCCAGTGCGCGCCGTCAGCGACGGATCGAACAGGTCCTCCCCGTTTCGCCCCGTCGCCGCAAAGAACAGAATGCACAACCCCGGCTCCTGCACCGGCCAGAACTCCCACTCGATGCTCACATCCCCCGCAAACGTCTCCGGACACCAGAAAACAAAGTTGGATCTCTGCCCCTCCTCCGGATCGCGTAGATACTCCATCCGCAGCCGCCCGTTGGGAAAACTGACGCGCGCCTCCCCCTCCAGCCGAAAACCGGACGCGTCCGATTCCCCGCCAAGAGGATTGTGATAGATCGTGTCCCCAATCTCGAACGAGCACATGGCCTTCCTCCCGACATTAAGCCGCCCTGCACAGGAATGCATCCTACGCGCCCAAAATGAATGTGTCAATGCCGCAAACGGCTCCGCAACCCGTGGCAGCTCCGCAGCCCCTACCTCGATTGGCCTTCGCGTAGTCAAAACAAGACCAACTCACACATCCCTTGAACCTCTGATTTTCCCACGACTGCAGGTGCATCCCATACTGCTGTCTCCCTGCAGCCCGCCCATTCATCCCGCGCAGAAATACTCGTCCGACAAACAACATCCGATCGCCTGCCATCCCGAAAATCCCTATCAATCCTGAAAATCCTGATTCAGACAACGACCACCCAAGCAATCTGCGTTGCACCCCACCATCTGCAAGCCACTTGACATCACAATTCACAATCTGTATCCTTGTACCCGTATCTCGCCTCGAACAATACGGATTATAGACCTGTCCGGCGCACAAGCCTGCGAAAGGAACTTCCCATGCCTCAGGATATCCGTGAGTTTCGCGTCTCGAACGACGCCTTCGACGACCCCCCCGAGCTCCAGCGCCGCCTCGCCGACGAGGGCTATCTCTTCTTCAAACAGCTCCAGGACCCCGACAAAATGAGCGAGCTGCGCCGCGTCATGATGACCAAAATCCAGGAAATCGGCTGGCTCCTGCCCGACACCGACCCCGTCGACGGCATCGCCGACACATCCAGGAACTGCACCGAGGGCGATCGCGAATATACCGACGGCTACAGCCAGGTCTACAAACTGGAACCCTTCCATCGCGCCGGCCACTGGCCCGAAGTCACTTCCATGATCGAAAAGATCATGGGCCGCCCCATCATGCCCCACCCAAACCAGATCGCCCGCCTCTGGTTCCCCAACAACACCGAACCCACCACCCCCATGCACCAGGACTTCGTCCACTTCCAGGGTAACTTTGAGACCTACACCAGCTGGGCCCCCATCGGCGACTGCCCCATCGAGCTCGGCCCCCTCGCCGTCATCCCGGCTCCCACAAAGTCGGACGCGTTCTTGACCACCACTTCTCCCTCGGCGCCGGCGCCCTGAAAGTCGATGTCGATGCCGAAGAAGAGATCGAACCCAACTGGCACTCGACCGACTTCGAGATCGGCGACACCCTCATCTTCCCCGCCCTGACCATCCACCA
>DAOUHY010000434.1:0-3872 GCA_034428435.1 Caldilineaceae bacterium
AAACTGCCCCTCGTCGGCCGTCGCGCTGAATTGCCCTTTGGTAAGCCCGTAAACGCCGTTGTTCTCTACGATGTAGATCAGCGGCAGATTGCGCCGCACCGCGTGTTTGAACTGTCCGATGCCGATTGAGGCCGTGTCGCCGTCTCCGCTGACTCCGATTACCTCCAGCGAAGCGTTGGCGATAATTGCCCCGGTCGCCACCGACGGCATGCGCCCATGCAGGCTGTTGAACCCGTGACTCCACCCCAGATAGTAGGCCGGCGTCTTGCTGCTGCATCCGATCCCGCTGAGCTTCACAACTTGCGTCTGGTCCAGTCCCATCTCCCACGCCGCATTGACAATGCGCTGGCTGATACTGTCGTGCCCGCAGCCCTTGCACAAGGTCGACGGCCGGCCCCGGTAGGCGGTCTTTTCCAGGCCGATTCGATTGGTCTTTGCCGGACGCGCCGCGCGTCTCGCCGCAGCCTCTGTCCTGGTCCTGGTACTCATATCAACGCCTCCTCAACTGCCTTCTCGACCTCCCCGACGATATAACGAGCGCTCAGAGGAAGCCCGTCACACTTTGCCATCGATACCAGCTTCAATGCCTGCGCCGGCTCTTCCGTCGTCAGAATATTGTGTAGCTGGCCGTCACTGTTCGCCTCAATCACGAAGACTATCCTGTTTCGCTCGATGAAAGTGCGAACGCTCTCGTTTATCGGCAACGCCCGCAGCCGCAGGTAGTTGGTGGACACCCCTGTAGCCTCAAGACGCGCCCGCGCCTCTTCCACACCGTCGTGATTGCTGCCCAAACTGATGATCCCGACCTGTGCACCCTCGACCTCGTCCAGGACAGGTCTGGGCACCAGCTGTCGTGCCGTTTCGAACTTCCTCTTCAGGCGCTCAAGGTTCTGTTCCCAGTCTTCGGGCCGCTCGCTGTAGTAGCCGTACTCATTGTGACCCGTACCGCGCGTGAAGTAAGCTGCCATGTTGTGTCTCGTGCCCGGCAACGTACGATAAGCAATACCGTCACCATCGACATCCATGTAGCGCCCCCAGGAGCCTTGCCGCTCCTCCAGGTCCTCAGCGCTCAACACCTTGCCCCGCTTGAAAGGGGCGTCCGAATACTCGAACGGTTCCGAAATATGCGAATTCATGCCCAGATCAAGGTCGCTCAATACAAATACCAGCGTCTGCAGCTCCTCCGCCAGGTCAAAGGCGATGCGTCCGAATTCAAAACACTCAGCCGGATTGGCAGGGAACAGCACCACGTGCCTCGTATCCCCGTGCCCAAGATAATAGGCCGCAAGAATGTCCCCCTGCGACGTACGCGTCGGCAGCCCCGTACTCGGCCCCATTCTCTGAATGTCCCAGATCACCGCCGGCACCTCGGCAAAGTAGGCCAGCCCGGCAAACTCAGACATCAGGCTGATCCCGGGTCCGCTGGTACACGTCATCGCCCTGGCGCCCGTCCAGCCCGCGCCCACAACCATCCCGATCGCCGCCAGCTCATCCTCCGCCTGTATAACCGCCACTGTCGCCTTACCCGTATCCGGATCAGTGCGCAACGCGGACGCATACTTCTCGACCGACTCAGCCATGCTCGACGAAGGCGTGATCGGGTACCACGACGCCAGCGACAGGCCCCCGGCCAGAGCGCCCAGAGCCGCTGCCGTATTGCCGTCCACCAGGATCTTGCCTTCGTTGAATCCTGTCATCCTCTCGACCCGGTAGCCGTGGTGCTGCCCAACGTGGGCGCTTGCCCAGTCAATCGCACGCTCGACCATCTCCATATTGAGCCCTGCCGCCTTCTCCTTGCCCTCGAAATGGTGCAGCAGCGCCGCCTCAATCTCATCCGGCTCAATGCCCAGTAGCTCTGCCAGCACGCCCACGTAGACCATGTTGGCAACATAGTCCCGCAGCGCATGAGGCAACTTCGCCTCCTTGACCAGATCCTTCACCGGCATCCCATAGTACGTTACGTCCTTGCGCCTGTTGGCAACCGGCAACGAGTCGTCGTAAATGACGATGCCGCCCGGCACCGCCCTCTCCATATCCTCCGCCACCGTTCGCCCGTTCATACATACCTGAATGTCAGTCATCTCCCGCCGCGCGAGGAATCCGTCCTTGCTCAGCCGGATGATGTACCAGGTTGGCAGTCCCTGGATGTTGCTGGGAAACAGATTCTTACCGTTGATCGGAATCCCCATCTTGAAGAGGGCGCGGAGCAAGACACCATTGCTCGTCTGGCTGCCGGAGCCGTTGGCCGTCGCCACGTTGATGGCAAAGTCATTGACCGCCGCCGGCGCGTCCGGCTTTACAATTGGTGCTTCCCGAACTGCTACGCTCATGCTTGACTCCTTACCTTACGGTTTCCATCTGCGAAACTCTCTCCTCGCGTGCACTTTCGCGTGCAACGTCCCTTGTCCTGAGTAGCAACAGGTGCTCCTCATGCAACGCCTTGGCTTTGTCGACCTCGTTTCTGTCGATGGCCTCGGCGATCCCTTCGTGATAGCCCCAGACCTCGGTCAGGTAGCCGTAATCGGCGTACAGGTTCAACTCGACCGCCTCGTATGCGTCCCAATAGGCCTCCAGCAGTCCGGTGGCAAACAGGTTGTCGAGCCTCCGGAAAATCGTCATGTGAAAAGCCCGGTGCTCCTGATGCGGAATCTGAATGCGGCTCTGCTGCAGCTTGTGCCACGCCAGCGAAACATACTGCCGGAGCTCCCGCTTGTCCTCATCAGTCAATGATAACACCGCCGGCCGCCAGAACGCGCTCTCAATACCGTTGCGCAGCTCACTGTACTCCCGGAAAAGCCTCTCGTTCGTAGCCAGCCCAAACATCAGACTGGCGCGCGCCGCCGGCGTAAAGCTGTAGCTGTTGCACTCGATACCCCGCCGCGGACGCGCCGCCACCAACCCCAGAACGCGCGCCGCCTCCAACTGCTCCCGCAATTTGCCGATACTGACCCCCAGTTCGGCGCTCAGTTCGTTCAGCGACGGCAGCCTGGCCCCGGGCACAAACCCGTTGTTCACAATATAGTCCAGCAGCTCCGAGTCGCTGTGCAGTTGCTTGATCATATTCGCCCTGTTCACATACCAAAACCGGCCAAATAATCGGATTAATAATATCAATACTATCAAACGGTTTAATCGTAGTGGATCATCGCGAAATTGTCAACTTGAGATTTGGGGTGATCGCAATTCGCGGGCCGCGACGGCTGTATAGCGCAAAGCCAGGCCGGGCGCCGTTCGCGCCCCGAACCTGACCTCCCTATTCGTCTCCAGCACTGCCGCCCGCCGCCAGCTGCGCAAAGGCCGCTTCCGTAAGTAGCGCCACGCCTGTCGGCATTACGCTTTCTTCAAAGTCAAAAGTAGGGCTGTGGTGGGGACTGTAGAAACCTTCATCCGGGTTGGCCGCGCCGACCAGAACGAAGCAACCGGGAGCCCGGTTCAGAAACTCCGCCATGTCCTCGCCCACCATCATCGGGGCAATCTGCGCCACATTTTCCTCGCCCACAACTTCGTTGGCGATCCCCTCCATAACCCGTGCACCGGCCGCGGAATTGATCGTCGCCGGCACGCAACTCTGCATCTCGAACTCGAAGCGGGCCCCAAACGCTTGGCAGACGCCTGCGCAGATCTCGTCCATGCGCTGCAGAAGCAAATTGCGCACCTCCGGCTCAAAGCTCCGGATCGTCCCCTGAAGCACCGCGCGATCGGAAATCACATTGCCCGCGTTCCCGCTCTGAAAGGAGGCTACAGTGACAACCGCAGTATCCGACGGATTGGCATTGCGGGACACAATCGTCTGCAGCGCCACAACCAGCTGGCTTGCGACCAGCGTCGCGTCGATCGTGTCATGCGGCGTCGCGCCGTGACCGCCCTTGCCA
>DAOUHY010000435.1:0-2251 GCA_034428435.1 Caldilineaceae bacterium
TGCCAGCCGACGTAGAGGTGGAGCGGGCCGGCCATTTCGGGGGGTACTGAGCTGAAGGTGGACTGTTCGATTGCGTGGACGAGCCATTGGGGCTCGCCCTCGGCAGGGATCCAGAGCAACCAGCGGCGAGTTCCGGTGGATTCGAGGCGGGCGACGGAGGCGGCGATGGGGTTCTGGCCGCGAAAGTCGTAGAGGAGCCAGCCGGCCAGGTCTTGCTGGCGCAGATGGTTGCGGATTTTTTGCAGCTTCACGGGTGCCGTCCCTGGTTGGCGTCGCTGGGTGCGTTGTGTTCTGACGAGTGCTATCTGGTCAGTAAGAGATGAATCAATGGGATATGCCGACATTATTCCACGAAGTGGCGATTAGGTCTAGTTTCCGGCAGTGGTCAGAGATGGCGGGGGGAATTGCTGGCGAGAGGGAAAACTGACCGAAACTGGGTGTTGACAGATTACTAGAACATATGTACAATATGGGTATGTCAGACTTGGAGAGCCCTGACGGGCCACAGACGCGATGAATCGATCCAATTGCAGATGAAATGAGGGAACTGTACAATGTATCAGCAGATCACTTTGGTTGGGAACTTGGGCAATGATCCTGAGTTGAGGCACTTGCCGAGCGGGGATCCTGTAACGAATTTCAGTGTTGCCACCAATAGGTACTGGACGGGTGCTGACGGGCAAAGGCAAGAGAAGACGGTCTGGTTTGAGGTGGCTGCGTGGCAGCGACTTGCCGAGACCTGTAACCAGTATCTTTCGAAGGGCCGGCGGGTGCTGGTTGTCGGCGAGTTGGAAGAGCCTGAAATGTGGACCGACAGTAGTGGAAATGCACGGGCTACTTTGAAAGTTCGGGCGCGGAATGTGCAGTTTCTCGGTTCGCGGGAGCAAGGTAACGTCATGTCCGAGGGGCAGGCTGCGTACGGGAATGGCCAACACGCTCCCAGCCCGGAATTGAACGGCGGAGAGGGGATTCCGTTTTAGAATTGCATAGTGGCGTGACGTATACCGGGAAGACAGGGGTTCCGGCGCGGCCAGGGGTGGTTGCGTCTTGGGCCTATTGACGGGATACGCACTATTTTGAGACATTCATCACAGATCGAGGGAAGGAAAAGCGTTAAATGTATCAGCAGATTACTCTTGTTGGGAATTTGGGTCGCGATCCGGAGATGAGGTACACGGCGAGCGGCGTACCAGTCACTTCATTCCCCGTTGCGACCAGCCGGGGATGGACAGGCGCAGATGGTCAGAGGAATGAGAAGACGGTCTGGTTCCGCGTGTCTGCATGGCAGAGACAAGCCGAGACGTGCAACCAGTATCTGACGAAAGGGCGGAGAGTTCTGGTAGTTGGAGAAGTGGAAGAGCCATACGTATATACGGACCAAGAAGGCAATTCGCGGGCTTCCCTTCAGGTTCGGGCGCTGACGGTGCGGTTCCTCAGTTCAAGGGAAGAGACTGATGCGATGGGGGCGAGCGGGGGCCAGTACGGCGGCCAGTCCGGACAGGCGGGGGACGGGTCCGGAGCGACACAGGAGTTCGGCGGTGAGGAGGATATACCGTTCTAAGGGGTAGGTCTTGCTTGACCTGGGCGGCTGAACTGCAGCGTGGCAGAGCTGTCCATTGTGTGACTGCAGGCAGCATGCCTTGACCCGAGCGGCATATTCGCGGGGAGAGTGACAAGGGGGAGAGCCATGTATCAGCAGATCACATTGATCGGGAACCTGGGCCGTGACCCGGAGATGCGGGTGCGCCGTCTAACGTACTGATTCTCCAGTCCACAGAGTGGACACGGGGAACGGGAAACCCCGTAGGTCGCCCACCCTACCTGGACCCGAAAGGGCGAGGGGAAAACAGCATGGTGGGAAAGGCGGAAGTTGGGATAGCCACAATGAACTTCAGTCCGCCAAGACCTGTATCCTATGACTAAAGCTATGAATGCTTGAAATCCCAGTCTCCAGTCGGTATAAATCGACGACCCTTGGGAAAAGTGGCTGAAACCCAAGCCCCAATGAGGGAGCAGTTATCTCAGATGCTCCTGAAAAAGGTTCAGAATTTAGCGCATGTTCTGAACTACCCGTCAAAGGGGGACAACTTGCAAAGAGCAAGGTTAAGGGGACAAACGGAAAGTCTAAGAAGCTGTTTGAAAAGGGTCAATTGGGTGCCAAGCGGCGTACCATGAGACGAATCATAGCGATATGGATAAAGGCGACACTGCTTTCGGGCAGTCGTTCATAGTCTTTACAGAGGCGACGATT
>DAOUHY010000436.1:0-6479 GCA_034428435.1 Caldilineaceae bacterium
CGACAGACCCGGCGCTCCCCAGACCAACGGCAACGCGCGCATACATTATCGTCACTGGTGGGATCGGCGCTGGAACAGCGTCTGAGCGTGGTCGGCAGGCGGCAGTTTGCGGGCGATGGGCGGATGCCCGGCACTCACCACTTTTGACTGCTACAGTGCGCAGACATTTTACACGATAGGACAGGAGATTACAAGGAAATTGGGCCAAGTGGACATGGATCTTTCCGGCGCCAAGCCGGCATGGGGCGGTGCCTGCCACGCGCTGGGGGCTGCACCGGGATGGATCGGGCGTGCGCGAGCAAGGCTGAGCGCGTTGGACGGGGCAAGGTCGCGCTGTCATGTCGGGCACAGTATAGCGTTTCACCATTCGGCGCCGAGCACGATGCCGATCGCGCGCGGGATCTTTGACGAGCGGGGCGACATGGCCGCGGGCACGGTGGTCATCGCCGACCATCAGACGGCGGGGCGGGGGCGGTTGGATCGCGGTTGGGAGGATGTTCCTGGGCGCGGGCTGCTGGGCAGCTATATTCTGTGCGGTGAGCTGTTGCCGGAACATCCATCAACGGCGGTGATGCTGGCGGGCCTGGCCGTGCTGCGGGCGATCAGGGAGAGCTGTCCACGGCTGGCGGACCGTGTTCGTCTGAAGTGGCCAAATGACGTGATCGCGGTGGAGGCCGTGGGTCCGGTCAAGCTGGCGGGCATTCTGGTGGAGAGCATCTTTGCGGAGCAGGAGCTCAGCTGCGTCATTCTCGGTATCGGCATCAATGTCAATCAGCGGGAAGAGGAGTTGCCGTCCGTTCGCGGGGGCGGGCTGCCTCCTTCCAGCCTGGCACTGGCGGGCCACGGCGGCAGGCCGCCCCATGCCGGGTATACGCCGCTCGATAGAGAGGATCTGCTGGTCGCTCTGTGCCGGGCGCTGGATGATCTGTGCGCGGCGGGGTTGCGTCCTTCTGCGGAGGCGGTCCACGCGCGTTGGCAGCGGGCGTTGCACGGTCTGGGGGCCGAGGTCAGGGCGCATACTGCCGACGGGGCGGTCCGGGGACGGGCGGTTGGCACATCTGCGCAGGGGGCGCTGCGGGTGCGGGTGGCCGGGGGGGAGACGGTCGAAATCCACTCGGGAGAGGCCATCTTCAATTGGGAAGGCGGCGGCGAGGGGTAGCCGGCGTTGGGCCCGTTCTCAGATGGCGGCGCGGCGGCTGGGCGGGATGCTGTCTCCCAGTTGCGGCCAGCGTCCGCGCTTTTCGACCGGCTATCGTGGTCCAATTGTTGTGATGAGATACCGTTTCGGATACGACCCAGATTTTGGGGTGGAGGCAATCTGGCGTGGGTATCAAGCCAGCGGAGGCTGACACTGTTTGCAGGCCTTGAGAAATGCACAGGGCAGGCACAAGGCCTGCCCCTACAGGAGCAGGACGGGGGATGGGGCGAAGCACGGCGGCCGCGGGTGGACAAGGTCATATTGCGCTCACACTCGATGCGGCGGGTGTTGTAGGAGAGGGGGCGTTGCGGGGGCGGAGCCCCCGCACAAGGGAGGGCCGAATAGGCCCGACCGCCCAAACTGCAGTGGTCAGTAGTTAGTAGTCAGTAGTCAGAGGCGGCGCTTTCTCTGATTTGGAGTTGAGCGCGGCGCGGCTATGGTTGGTCTGCCGCCAAGAGTATGCGAGGGTTCGCCTCCGTTTTTGGGATGTGCATCCGATTCCCGGATGATTGGTCTTCTCTGGCGGAAAGGGTATCATAAAATGTACTGTCCCTGTTGAGCGCCGCTCCACCAGAAACCTGATCCCTGCTATGAATCTGTCCTCTGAATCGCCGGTCCGATTTCAACTTGTGCAGACGCCGGAGCCGCGGTACACGGCGCGCGACCGTCCGCGGGGGGCCCCGAAGGCGCAACAGCGCTGGATGGCCCTGGTGATCCTGATTGCGTTCGGCTGGCGGATGATCGGGCTGATCGCGCGGAAGCTCGGCCAGGTTGAACAGGAGACGATCGAACTGGCGGCCGGGCCGGTGGAGGAAACGGTGGGGGCGCTGGTCGCGCCGGGGCAGGGCGGGATGATGTACTATCTTCTGATCCGGCCGTGGATCCAGTTCTTCGGCACCGATCTCTTTGCGCTGCGCTATTTTTCGGTGCTGGCCAGCGCCATCACGATCGCGCTGATGTGGCAGGTGGCGCGGCGGATGGTGCCGGCGGTTGGCAGCACGCTGCTGAGGAATCTGCCGCTGCTGTCGACGCTTTTTCTGGCGTTTAACCCGTTACAGCTGTGGTACAGCCAGGAGGGCGGGGCGTACGGGCTGGTTGTGATGCTGGCGTTGTTCTCAAGCTGGAGCTGGCTGCAGGCGATGTGGTACAGCGGTCCCTGGCGGTGGCTGACCTACCTTGCGATTACGTCGGTAGCCATCTATACGCAGGTGTTGACGGCGCTGATCCTGCCGGTGCACCTGGTGTGGTTTTTGCTGGCAAACCCGCTTAACCGGAAGCGCTGGAAGGGATACGGACTGACGCTGGCGGGCTTTACGCTGCCGATCCTGCCGTTGACGGTGTGGGGGCGGAGCATGCTGGCCGGGGTGATCGGTGGGGCAGAATATCAGAGTAGGGGCGCGCTGCAGATCGCAGCAGCCGGCCTGCCGGCCACGCCTTTAGCGGAGATGGCGCGCACACTGCTTCTCGATAATGCGCAGGGCCTGCTGGAACCGATTTCGTATCTGTGGCTGATCCCGATCTTCTTTCTTGGTTTGACCGGGCTTCTGGTTGGGTATACGGAGTTTGGCGGGCGGATTGCCAACGTGGGCATGCTGGCGACCTGGCTGATTCTGCCGGTCCTGCTGCTCTACGCCATCAGTCTGTTTGCGCCGGCGATGGTGAAGCCGGCGGCCGAGATCGGTGAGAGGGCAGCCCGGTTTCAGGGTATTATCTGGATTGGGCCGGCGTTTACGATGTTCGTGGCGCTGGGGACGCAGGTGATGCGGCGCGCCTATGGGCGTGTGGGCAACTGGCTGGCGGTGGGGTTGATCGTTTTTGTGATCGTGTTCTGGGGCTATAGCTGGTGGGACCATGCCCAGCGTCCTATAAACGTTCAGATGGGTGCGGTGGAGTTCACACCCCACTCATGGCACGGTGATCCGGGGTTGTAATATGTATCGAGATTCTGGCGGTCGGGGTTGGAATGCCCTCTCGCGCGGGCAGCAGATCGCGATCGGGGTGGTAGGGATTCTGGTTCTGGTTGCCCTTTTGTCCGGGGGCAGTTCCCTGGGACGGATGGGCGATCCATTGTGGCTGGTCACGGTGGCGGTCATCATTCTGGTTGCGCTGCCTGTGCACGAGATGGCGCATGCGGCGATGGCGGTCCAGTTGGGAGACCCTACGCCGCGTATGCAGGGGCGCTACACTTTCAATCCGATCGCGCATATCGATCCGTTTGGCGCGCTGTTGATCCTGTTTACGGGGTTTGGATGGGCCAAGCCGGTGCAGTGGAATCCCGGCAACATTGACGTAGACGTGCGGTTGGGGACGATATTGGTGGCGGCGGCGGGCCCTGTGAGCAATTTGGTGCTGGCGGCGGTGGGCGCGTTCCTAGTACCGTTCGCCGACGTCCCAATGCTGGAGCGGTTCCTGACCTTTTTTGTCTGGATCAACACGTTGCTGTTTGTATTCAATCTGATACCGATTCCGCCGCTGGACGGTTCGCATATTCTGTTTGCGCTTCTGCCGGGGGATAATTTTCAGTTGCGCATGGCCCTGGGCCGTTACGGCTTCATTATTTTGCTGGCGGCGATCTACCTCGGAGGCGGATTCATCAGCGGCGTGGCGAGCCAGATCGTCAGGTGGCTTTTTGTTGCATTCGGGAGCTGAAACGGCGGAACTGCAGTGGTCAGTGGTCAGTTTGTGCGGGGAGGCTTGGCCGTTTTTTCAACTCTGGCCGCGATTTGGCATTGGCCAGAAGGGGGGGCGCGGTGATTGTTGCCCATTTGGGTGGGCGGCGGTGATTGAGTATGATGGGGCGGCAGGAGCGGACGTGGAAGGACGGATGCAGGGAGACGGCGGCAGGATTTGGCGGCGCATGCGGCAGTTTGTGCGCGGCGTCACGGCTTCGGTTTCGGCTGAGGAGTTGCAACGGGCTGCCCAGTTGCTTCCGCCGGCGGGGCTGGCCCGCTTTCGGCAGATGCCGGTGGATGCCCAGCGCCACAGTTTGAATGTTCTGAGCAGTTTGCAGGGCGCGGGCTGGGATGATGCGGACCTGGCGGCGGCGGCGTTGCTCCACGACGCGGGCAAGCTGGCGGCGGCAGAGGCGGGATTGAGGTTCAATGCGTGGGTGCGGACGGCGCTGGTGCTTGTGGATGCGATTGCGCCGGGTCTGGCCGGCCGGCTGGGTAAGGAGGATGTGAAGGGCGGCTGGCGCTATCTTCTGCACGTCCATTTGACGCATGCGCGGATTGGCGCGGGATGGGCTGAGGCGGATGGATGCAGCCCGCTTACCTGCTGGCTGATCGCCCAACATCAGGACAAGACGGGGCAGGCAGAGACTGTGTTGGCCTCTCCAGGCGGTCCGGAGCGGCAGCGAGCGGCAGAAGAGTGTAAGCGGCTGCTGAGGGCGCTGCAATGGGCTGACAGCCAGAACTGATGCCGGCCCGCGGGGTGGGCAGGGGTGCGAGTCCGGACGGCCAGAGGCTGAATTCGCCGGGGCTGTTGGGGACGAGACGACGGCGGGCGCCGGGACGCAGTTTTATAACATTCAGGACAACAACTCATGGCAGAGACGACAGCAAAAATCACGATAGTTGGGCTGGACTTGATTGGGACGAGCATCGGACTTTCGTTACGCGAAAATGCGGGCAACTACCAGGTAGTCGGGCACGACCGCGAGCCTTCACAGATGAATGAAGCGAAGCAGCTGGGCGCGATCGACTCGACGACGTGGAATCTGCATTCGGCTTGCGACGGCGCCAGCCTGGTCATCGCCACCGAGCCGCTTTCGGAGCTGCCGGAGTTTTTGCAGCAGATCCGTGAGGACGTGGCTGAGGGCGCGGTGATCCTGGGGATCGGGGCGGTGATGCAGCCGGCGCTCGAGGTTGCGTCGGACAATCTGCCGGACGGCATTCACTTTGTGGCGGGCCGGCCGGTCTACGTCGACATCAGCAGCCAGCCGGAGCCGCGCAGCGATCTGTTCAAGGATTGCACCTTCTGCATTGGCGCGGCCACGCATACGGAGTCGAGCGCGCTGGAGCTGGTGAGCAATCTGCTGGCGAGGTTGGGCGCGAAGCCGCTCTACATCGATCCGCTCGAACATGACGGGATTGCGGCGGCGGTGGACCAGCTGCCGGAAATCCTGGCGGCCGCTCTATTTCAGGGTGCGTTTGAAGCCCCCGGTTGGAATGAGAGCCAGAAGCTGGCTGGACGGCGTTTTGCTCTGAGTACATCATTGGACGCCAGCGCGGGGGAACTGGCGGCGTCGCTGTTTGCCAATCGCGATACGATTTTGCAGCGCATGGACCATCTTGCGGTTTTATTGGACACCTGGCGCGGGCATCTGTCCGCGGAGGACGCCAAACCGCTGGAGGAGGCGCTGGAAGGACTGGTGGAGGGCCGTGCCAAGTGGGAGAGAGACGCGAAGCTGCGCGATTGGGACCGTCTGACGGAGCCGACCTCACGCGAGGATTACGGTAATTCGCTGGGCCAGATGTTTTTCGGCAGTTTGCTGCGGGGGCGTGCGGGCCGGCGCGACCCGGGACGCAACGAAAAAGATCCGCGGGCGAAGCGGTAGCGTCGCGGTCTGCGAGGCCGACACGCTTTTTGGGCGTTACATACGACGCCAGAACTGCGGCATCAGGAGCTGGCGCTGGTCAGGCAAGTTCAATCCTCCTTTGACGCTGGCCCGAGGGGCTGGCAGCCCAATTGTCAGGCAACAGAATCGAGATGAGGGAGTTCGTTCTGCGGGCGAGGCAGCGCGGTCGATACGCTGTCGCGTGCGCGCGGGGTCTGGCGGGACGTGGTCTGGCCAGACACCTTCGATTAGGCACCTGTTACGAATATCGACACCAGGTCGGCCAGGCATGTTGTAGGAGAGGGGGCGTTGCGGGGGCGGAGCCCCCGCACAAGGGAGGGCCGAATAGGCCCGACCGCCCAAACTGCAGTGGTCAGTGGTCAGTGGTCAGTTGTCAGAGACTGCGTTTGGTCTGCCTCAGAGTTGATCGTGGAACGGCCAGGTTTAGTTGCTGCCAGAGATTTTCGTGAGCCCGCCTTCATTTTGGGATGCGCCCGCGGTGGGGTGGTTGTTGACGGCATGACTTTGTTACAATACACTGAAATACCATAATGAAAGATCAGTCCCCAGATTTTGCGGCGCGGTGCGCTACGTATTGTGGAAGGAGTTCTGGAGAGATATGAAACGGAAACAGCGCTTTGCCATTGTCACAGTTGGACTGGCACTGGTATTTGCCTTCGTCATAGGCTACTCAAGCACTTTTGCCCAGGGGCAGTTTCCCGG
>DAOUHY010000437.1:0-6383 GCA_034428435.1 Caldilineaceae bacterium
AAACAAGCCGGCATGCGCTGGTCCAGAAATGGTGCTCAGGCCATGCTCGCTCTCCGCGCTCGCCTCCTCAGCCAACGATGGCATGAAATCCCTATCTGACCAGCTTCGCCCCAATATTGGGATGCACCCCCCCATTCAACCGCGAGCCGCCGCCGACACTCTCCGTTGCGTTTGCACCTGACGGCGTATTGTCTTTCTGCTCTAAAGTGCTGTAAACTAAGCCCGAATTCTGTCCGATCCTGCGATTCGGATGCAACGCTTTTTTGTCAAGTCCCGTGTGAACCGCATAATACGTCGCCAAAATCGACGACTTTGGAGCCTGGCGTACACGCAATGCGCGCACCATGCGTCATAATCGAGTAATCTGCCCGCTTCGCGTCCCCCCGCACAGCGTGCATGGCCGCAGGGCGCCCTCGCAGCCGTCAAACCCCTCCGGCCCCCGATCGCTCACCATGAACCATTGACAAGAGGAAAACCCCATGCAAGAAGTGCAAGACGTCGCCAAACGTATCATTGCCAACGTCGAGCAGGTTATCATTGGCAAGGATCGGGAAGTCCGCATGACCGTGGTCGCCTTGCTATGCGAGGGTCACCTGCTCATCGAAGATGTGCCCGGCGTTGGCAAAACAATGCTGGCGCGCGCCATCGCCCGCACCGTCGGCAGCACCTATCGCCGTATTCAGTTTACGCCCGATATGCTGCCCAGCGATGTCACCGGCGTTAGCGTCTTCAACCAGAAAAATCTCGAATTCGAATTCCGGCCCGGGCCGATTATGGCCCAGATCGTTCTCTCCGACGAGATCAACCGCGCCACCCCCAAAACCCAGTCCGCGCTTCTCGAAGCGATGGAAGAGCGCCAGGTCACCGTCGACGGCACAACCTATGACATGGCCCGCCCGTTTCTGGTGCTCGCCACCCAGAATCCTATCGAATATGAGGGCACCTTCCCCCTTCCCGAGGCCCAGGTAGACCGCTTCCTCATGCGCATCCGCCTCGGCTACCCCTTGAAGGCGCACGAGGTCAATAT
The DNA here is from genome assembly GCA_034428435.1 of Caldilineaceae bacterium. GTDB lineage: Bacteria > Chloroflexota > Anaerolineae > Caldilineales > Caldilineaceae > Bin5. The sequence goes on from DAOUHY010000437.1 coordinate 1,028, forward strand.
CCTCGGTCTGCAGGCCTTGACGCATCCAATCGATAATCTCGAAAGAACCGTCTCTGTCGAAGAGCTCTCAAAGGCCCAGGAGGCCGTGCGCGACATGTATGTCGACGACAGCGTCAAGGAATATATCGTCGACCTCGTCGCCACGACCCGCGATCATCCCGACGTCTACCTCGGCGCCAGCCCTCGCGGCAGCCTGGCCCTCTTCCGCGCCGCCCGCGCCTGGGCCGCAATCGATGGACGCGAATATGTGCTGCCCGACGATGTTAAACTCCTGGCCGAGGCGACGCTTGCCCACCGGCTAATTGTCAGCCCCTCCGCCCGCATCAAGAATGTGGATGCTGCCCAGGTGATTGAAGACGCGCTCGCCCATACACCCGTGCCCGGCAGCCGCGTAAGAGCAGCCTGAACGCCGCCTGCCTTGGTTTTCCTGTTTTCAGTCCATACCCTTCGAACTGTGGTCAACGCACCGCGACAACGGGCGCAATGACACTTGCAACTAAACACTAGAAACTGAAAACCAAAAACTGCCGTCCATGTCAACACGCCTCCTTTTCCTTCTCGCCGCTCTCGTCGCCGCCTGGGGCTTTGCCCTCAACAGTGGGCGCCCCCTCGCTTTCAACCTCGCCTATCTCCTGAGCGGCATCCTCGCACTCAGCTATATCTGGTCCTGGACCAGCACACGCGCTATCCATATCAATCGAAGTACCCGTGCCCGCCGCAGCCAGGTCGGCCAGCACTTCGAAGAAAGCTTCGAGGTGCGCAACCACGGACGCATTCCCAAACTGTGGCTCGAAGTACGGGACTTCTCCACCGTCCCCTTCCATGGCGCCAGCCGCGTCGTCAGCCACCTCCAGGGCCGCGCCCACCATCGCTGGCAGGTGCGGACATACTGCCAGCAGCGCGGCTACTACCGCCTCGGCCCCATGCGTCTCCTCAGCGGTGACCCCCTGGGCCTCTTCTCCATCGACCAGACGCTGAGCCAGACCAGCCACCTCATCGTCTATCCTGCCACCGTCACTCTATCCGCCTTCCAGCCGCCCGCCGCCGATCTGGCCGGCGGCGAAGCGCTGAACCGCCGCGCCCAATACATCACCACCAACGTCTCCGGCATCCGCGAATACGCCCCCGGCGACAGCTTCAACCGCATCCACTGGCTGTCGACCGCCCGTACCGGGCGCCTCATGACCAGAGAGTTCGAACTGGACCCTTCCGCCGACATCTGGCTCTTCCTCGATCTTCACAGCCGCACCGCCCACAGCCTCCCGTGGCGGCTGACGCCCCCGGAGGCCGGCGTCTTCGGCCTCAGCGGCCGCAGACGAGACGATGCTCTGCAGCTGGCCCCCAGCACACTCGAGTACGCCGTTACCGCCGCCGCCAGCATCGCCCGCTACTTCCTGCTGCGCAACCGCGCCGTTGGCCTCATCTGGCACGGCAGCCAGCGCTACCTCTTGCAGATCGATCGCGGCGAGCGCCAGATGCGTAAAATGCTGGAAGCCCTCGCCGTTGTCTCCGCCGAGGGCAGCATCACTTTCGACCAGCTCATCGTCACCGAGGGCGTGCGCCTCAATCGCAACGATATGATCCTGGCCATCACCTCAGACCCCGACCCCGCCTGGGTGCGGGCCCTGCGCGAAATCCGCCGCCGCGGCGTCCACAGCGTCGCCGTCGTCATCGACGGCTCCACCTTCGGCGGCCAGGAGTCCTACGCGGAGCTGACCCACGAACTCGCCCTCTCCAACATCCCGACCTATCAGGTCCAGCGCGGTGACGACATCGGCGCCGTCCTCGGCCGCCCCAACAACGGCGACCAGCGCCCCGAAATCGCCAGCCTCTAAAGCAATATCACCCCACCCTGCGCCCGCCTCTCCCATCCGCAACCACAGTCCACACCACCACCCACACAAGGCCCTCTCGCCGGCCTTCCGTGGATCAAAAAGAGCCGCTCTTCGCGGCCCTTCGCGGATCAAAAAGGTGTTTCCTACGGCCCTTCGTGAATCAAAACGCCGCGCATCAGCAGGGTAACTGAGAACATGACTGCTCAGTCCTTGCCTAATGGCGTTCATGATTCAGCATGTCGAAGATGTTTCTCTCTCCTCACTCCTCTCCACTCTCTACTCACTTTGGGGCGGTCGGGCCTATTCGGCCCTCCCTTGTGCGGGGGCTCCGCCCCCGCAACGCCCCCTCTCCTACAACATGCCTCATCGACCGGGTGTCGATATTCGTAACAGGTGCCTAATCGAAAGTGTCCAGCCAGACCACGTCCCGCCAGTCCCATCAGATCCCCATGGGCGCCGGCCATGAGCCTGCCCTTGCACCCTCCCCAACTGACAGACGCCACCGTACGGCCAGGCCTTGCGCCTGCACTGCGTCTCGCCCAAAGACGGCAAACAACGCCAGCCACCACTGGCACCGATTCCCCGCCAGACTGTTCCCAACCCAAATCTGGGATACACCCCCCTTGTGCGGGGGCTCCGCCCCCGCAACGCCCCCGGTCCTGTCCGCGCCGCAGCGAGTGTGTGGGTAATACGAAGTTGTCGTCCCGCGGCGGCCCGCACTTCCCTCGCGTCTTGGCAGGTTCCGAGTATGTGCCGGCGCAGGCAAGCCAGGCGAGGCAACTCCCAATTGAGTCCAACCTACACCACTATGACCATCGAGAGCCCGCTACAGAAATACTGATGGTACGTTCCGTCTTTCCCTATCCAGACAGACCGCACACAGTACACACACAGTACATGGCTTGGTAGTTACCTGGAAACTGAAAACTGCACTTCTAACTGCTCTCCCGGACCACCAGCCGCGTCTCGCTAATGTGCGGCGACTCGATATCAGCCTCACTGATCTGCTCGTTGATTAGTTGAAAAAGCGTGCGGATTGCCAGCTGCGGCTGGCTGTCCATATCCCGGTGAACCGTCGTCAGCGGCGGGCTCGACACGCTCGCGTCGGGCAGATCGCCAAAGCCAACCACCGCCAGGTCATCCGGTACAGAGATCCCTTCCCGCCGCGCGCCGCTCAGGACCCCCAGCGCCCGCACGTCGCTGACACAAAAGACCGCCGTCGGCCGCCTCCGTAGCTGCCAGATGTTCCGGAACGACTCGAGGCCGGCCGCAGGCACACCGCGCGCGTGTACGATCTGCACCGCCGTCGGCGGTAATCCGGCCTCTTCAACCGCCTGCGAAAACGCCTGCACTCTGCGTTCGATCGAGGGTATCACCACCCCGTCGCGGCGCGGCGTCATCGTCGCGATCGCGAACTGGCGATGCCCTTTCGCCAACAAATGTTGCGCCGCCGCATACGCGCCGCCGCGATCGTCTATGTTGAATGTCGGCGCCTGCAAGTCATCGGCGCTGTCGAGCAGAACGATCGGCCGCAGCGAGCGTTGCACCGCTTCGGCCAGCGGGTGGGCGCGGTTGATGCCGAACATCAGGAAACCGTCCGCCGCAATCGAGGCCAGCCACGTTATTGGCGCCACTGCTTCGCCGCTTTGGCGCGAGTCATGCCGCCACGACTCGTGCATCGACGCCAGCACGATCCGCTTCTCCTCCCGGTCGCAGGCCGCGCCCACCTCACCCAGAAAATGCGTGAACAGCGGATCGTGCAGCATCCAGTTCAGACTGGTCGCCACCAGCAGCCCGATCGCATTCGTGCGACCCGTCGCCAGCGTGCGCGCCACCGGATGAGGCTGGTAGCCAAGAGACTCCGCCGTGTCCAGAATATGTTCCCGCGTAGCATGGCTCAACTGGTGCGGCGCATTATAAGCGAACGAAACCGCCGTCGGGGACACCCCCGCATGCCGCGCCACATCGCGCAACGTAACCCGCTTCCTCTTCCTGCTCAATACCCCATTCCCCTCTCTCGCTTCCCGTATTCGCAGTCTGGTTCTCAGTGAAGTAGCCCTCAGCAAACGGCCGAAAACCACCGCCCGTACGCGTCAAGGGGTTACTAAAAACTAGAAACTGAAAACTAAAAGCCAGCCTCCGCCAGCGCACTCCGCTGCAAGCGGATCAACTCCTCTATCCCCATCTCCGCCAGCAGCATCATCGCATTGAGCGCGCCCTTGCTGAACGGTTCCCCCTCAGCCGTACCCTGCGCTTCCACAAACTCGCCGCTGTCCGTCATCACCACGTTGAAATCGACATCCGCGTTCTGGTCCATCTGGTAGTCCAGGTCCAGAAACGCCTTGCCGTTCAGAATACCCACACTCACCGCCGCCACCTGGCGGACCAGCGTGCCCGGCTTCGCCCTCTTCCTGCGCTCCAGCCGCTTGACCGCCAGCGCCAGCGCCACGTAACCGCCCGTGATCGCCGCCGTGCGCGTCCCCCCATCCGCCTGGATTACATCGCAGTCGACCACAATCTGGCGCTCGCCCAACCTGTCCAGGTCGACCGCCGCCCGCAGGCTGCGGCCAATCAACCGCGTGATCTCCTGTGTCCGTCCTTTCGGGCGCATCGTCTCCCGGTCAACCCGTTGGTGCGTGCTGCGCGGCAGCATCGCATACTCGGCCGTCACCCACCCATGCCGGTGCGAAGACCGGTGCAGCCAGCGCGGCAAACGATCCTCCACCGTCGCATTGCACAGCACCTTCGTGTTCCCCATGCTGATCAGCACCGAGCCTTCCGGGTGCAGAATATAATCAAGTTCAAACCGTACCGGGCGCAACTCATTCTCCGCCCGCTGTTTCGTAGCCACGACTACGCAGCGCTCCTTTCCCGCGTTTCCGACCCCTGCCGGCAGCGGCCAATGACGCGTTTACTAAACTGTTTAATGAACCGCGCAATCATACGCCCTAACCCGCTGGGGCGCAAACCGGCCAGAGGGCAAGCTTATGGGGCCTGTATGACAGTAAGTCCGGGGATTCCGCTGAAGTCCCGGTCGTGCGAGGCCAGCGGACACTGTAGCAAAATGGCAGTTGAGCAAAATGGCAGTTGCGGCAATCGAGGCGTCAGCCGACTGCAAAGTACGCCCGGCAACTTTCCGATCGGCGCGCAGTTGGGCACATACGTTCACCAATCGGTCGCTGGGCCAGATTACCGTGTATCCTTTGAGATGGTTGGCGAGTTCATGTCTGCGCCTATGGCCCCATCCTCCGAAGTAGGCGCCGTGCCAGAGTTCCTCCAGCGTCTGGAACGAGATCAGCGCGCGGCGTCCTTGAGCCTGCTGCAGGTAGAACGAGGCCCTGCTGTCTTTCTTGAAGATGTAAGATACAACGCTGGTGTCCAAAACTATCAACCTGGCGACTCCTTTCCGCCCACGTCACGGCCGGAGTGGATAATACTGACGAATTCATCGACGTCGAACGGCTCGCTGGCGGTGACCAGATTGTCTGGATCGAAGATCTTCGGGTCCGGATCGGTCAGGA
>DAOUHY010000438.1:0-11048 GCA_034428435.1 Caldilineaceae bacterium
CTCGACTCTACACCAAATTGACTGCACATACCCTCTGCATCTATATCAACCGTCTCTTGGGCGCACCTGAATATCTGAAAATCAAGAAATTGGCCTTTCCCAACTAGCATAACGCCCTAGTAGTCAGTGGTCAGAGGAGGCGTGATTCTTACCATAGAGTTGAATGCGGACTGGACTGTGCTGAGTTGCTACCAAAGGTATAGGAGAGATTGCCCCATTTGGGGATTAACCCTGAGTGTTCTTGCCTTCTCGATTGACATATGACTGTTGCTGTGCTTTTATGGCGGGCACATGGGGAGACAGCACTGTCACTTCAGCGGGCGGACCTGATTGCATTACACATGTCTCTCATCGACACGAATTGCCTTACAGGAAGTGGACGTTGGAGAACCGCCCTTCCATTGGGAGGCCGCGCCGAAAGATGAACCGAATTGAGATTCAAATCGCGGTTGCCAAGGTGTCAAAGTACGCGTCCAGCGAGAGTGGGGACACGGTTGAGGTCGTGGAGCGTCCTCACGGCGGGATCAGTATCGTGGTTTCAGACGGTCAGCGAAGTGGACGCAGCGCGAAGGCGATCAGCAATGTGGTGGCGCGGAAGGCGATGAGCCTGATAGCGGAAGGGGTGCGGGACGGGGCGGTGGCGCGTGCGACGCACGATTATTTGCGTACGAATCGGGGGGGTAAGGTCAGCGCGGAGATGGTCATTGCGAGCGTTGACCTGGTTACGGAGACGCTCGTACTCAGCCGTAACAGTCGATGTCCAGTCTTGGTACAGAGGGATGGCGGGACGGAGTGGTTGGACGAAGAGTGCGACGCTATTGGGATTTATCGCAATACGAAACCTAATATCGTTGAATTTCCGCTCGAGCCTGGTTTGACGGCGGTGGTATTTACCGATGGGATTTGGAGCGCCGGGCACCGAAGCGGCGGCGCGATGGATGTTGCGGGCGCGGCCTGTTTGAACGAAGGAAGCGAGAAGAGCAACGATGTTGGTGTGGGAGAGAATTCCGCCAAGGGGATAGCCGATCGCGTCCTGGAAGCGGCGCTTGAACTGGATAACGGACGGCCACGAGACGACTCGACTGTCCTAGTGATCAGGGTTGGTTCGCATCAGTGGGAGCAGAAGATCCGCCGCATGGAGATTTCTCTGCCCATTTAGCGTATCCTGGGCCTTGCAGGCTTTATTGTGGCTCATTCCGACCGCCAATGGGGGCGGTACAAGTGAATTTGGACCTTGTCAAAATTGTAGGTGTCAGCGCGGCCGGTAAGTCGACACTTGTGGCCGGTTTGAGGCGGCTGGGCTACAATGCCCGCCCCGTTGCCCAGGAGCACAGCCAGGTGCCTGACATGTGGCAGCGTATCCGGCCGCCAAACTGGCTGATATTTCTAGATGCGGATCTGGCGGCGCAAGGTGAGCGGCGTCCTGACGTCAGTTGGGACGAGCCCTGGCGGCGGACCGAGTTAGAGCGGCTGTCGCATGCGCAGAGCCATGCGGACCTGGTCATTGACACCAGCCTACTTTCCCCTGAAAGCGTGTTGGACAGGGCGGTCAGTTTTCTGCAGGTGAGGTGCGTTGAGGCGGCTCCCGAGCCGCTGGTGGAGTTGCCGCGGACGGGCAGTGTTTGGCATCAGGAATGATGAAGAGACCGGCGAAAATGTTGACAATGCGGCCTGCCCGTGCTATATGTTGCCGGCGAATGCTGCAGGCGCCGGACATGAGGGGATGGAGCGCGCCCAGGCAGGCCGCAAGCCCCACATTCCTCTTTCAATCCGCCGGCGCCTCAGTTCAGGAAACTGAGACTTAACATCTTTGCATACCACGATCACAGAGGATCCGTCTCATGTCAGTTCATTCTGTCGAGAGGCTTTTTGCCTATAACAAGTGGGCCTGGAATCGAGTCTTCCCCAGTTTGGAAGCGATCCCGGAAGAGGAGTACTTTGCCGAACGTCCCTTCTTCTGGGAGTCGCTGCACGGGCTGGCTGTTCACGGCTATGGTGCTGAGCGGGTGTGGCTGCAGAGGATTGGCGGAGAGAGCCCTTCGAAACGTCCGGCTCCAACGGACTTTGCTTCTTTCGCTGAATTGCGGACGGCGTGGGAATCATTGTGGAGCGAATGGCAGGATTATGTTGACTCGTTGACGGCCAGAGGGCTCGAAGAGTCTCTCCATTACCGCGTCTCTGAAGGTCATGAGATGGCGATAAGGATGGACGATGTTCTGCGGCACGTGTTCAACCATGCGACTGAGCACCGCAGTCAGATGACTCCGGTACTGGCCCAGTTGGGGCATCCAACGGAGCCGCTCGACTATGGTCGATTTGCGGCGACGAACAGGCCGTAAGAGCCGGGTTCCTGGCCGAAGTAAGGAAGGAAGGTGAAAATGCGTTACACGGCAGAAAGCGTGCTGATAAAGCCAGAGTCCGACAGTGAGGACAAGGATCTCATCCTGTCGGTGACCCCCCAGAGCGCCGGCTGGGAGTACATTTCATTTCAGGCGAGGCGACTGGGAGAGGGCGGGGCCTGGTCCTTCGACACGGGCGAAAACGAGTTTGCGTTTGTCAATTTAACGGGACTCTACCGAGTCGAGAGTAATAGAGGCAGTTGGGACGGCATTGGCGGAAGGGCGGACGTATTCAGCGGCGGTGCGCACGCCCTCTATCTGCCGAGGCGGACCAGTTTGACGGTCACGGCGGAGGAGGCAGGGGAGTTTGCGGTCACATGGGTGCCGACTACAGAGGACCACGAGCCTTGGTTGATCAGGCCGGAAGATGTGGCGATCAGCATTCGGGGCGGGGACAACGTCAGCCGTCAGATCAATGATCTGTTGCCTCCCGGTTCGCCGGTGCACAGGATCGTGCTGGTGGAGGTCTACACGCCGAGCGGCAATTGGAGCAGCTACCCGCCGCATAAGCACGACGTCCATATTGAGGACGAGTCTGGCGAACTGATCGAGGCGGACCTGGAGGAAGTTTACTTCTACCGGATCGACCGGCAGGAGGGATTTGCCTACCAGCGAGTTTATACCGACGAAAACTCGCCTATGCACGCGGCGGGCAATCCTATCGATGCGCTGGTCCGGGTTGGGCACAATGAGGCGGTGCTGGTGCCGGAGGGGTATCATCCTGTGGTGAGCATGCCCGGGTACACGACGTACTATCTGAACGTGCTGGCGGGAAGCGCGCAGAGTCTTGCCAATCAGGAGGACCCGGATTACGGGTGGGTGAAGGAGAAGTATAGCGGCGTGGATGAGCGGCTGCCTCTGTACTGACATTTGGTTAGGGCGCACGTAGATGGTGGCAGGTTAGGCAAATCGAGGACCAGGTCAGAGGAATCCAGGAAGATGACTACTGAGAATGAAGCGAGAAGGTACGATTCGCTGCACATGGGACGCTCTTCGATCGATCTTTACAGCAATGACGTGGGGGCGCCATTTGCGGAGATCGGCAGCTTCGCGGCGTATGTCGGCGGCTCTCCGACCAACATCAGCGTGGGCGGGGCCAGGCTGGGCCTGAAGACGGCGCTCGTAACCGGTCTGGGTGAGGACCCGGTTGGGGATTTCATCGCCGACTTTCTGGAGAAGGAGGGCGTGGATTTCAGCTATAGCCCGCGAAAGCCGGGGCACCGGACCAGCGCGGTTGTGCTGGGCATCGAACCGCCGGACAAATTTCCACTTGTCTATTACCGGGAAAACTGTGCCGACATCGAGTTGACGATTGACGACGTGCTGGCTGCGCCTGTTGCCGATGCGAAGGTGTTCCAGTTTGCGGGTACGAATCTGAGCAAGGAGCCGAGCCGCAGTTCGACGATGTTTGGGGCGGAGTATTCGCAGCAGGTGGGTACGACCGTCATATTCGACCTGGATTTCCGGCCCGATCAGTGGCATGACCCGCGGGCATTTGGGGTGGTTGCGCGCTCTGTACTTCCCAACGTTGATGTTGTGATCGGTACGGAGGATGAGATCAACGCGGCAGTGCTCAGCGATGCCAGTCAGATGTCGCTGACGCATTCGCAGGTGTCCGATGCGAAAGTGGAAGGCGACGTGGAGTCTGCAATAGGCTGGCTGCTGGAGTTGGGGCCGCAGGCGGTGGTGGAGAAGGTGGGGGCGCTGGGTTCGCGGGTGCATTTGGCTGGTGGGGATGTCCTGGAGGCGCCCGGTTTTCCGGTCGAGATTTACAATATCCTAGGTGCCGGGGATGCGTTTGGGGCTGGGTTCATATACGGTTTTGTGAATGACTGGGGCTGGCAGCGGTCGGCGCGGCTGGGGAATGCCTGTGGGGCGATGGTGGTGTTGGCGCATGGGTGTGCGAATTTTATGCCGACGTATGATGAGGTGATGGCGTTTGTTGAGGAGCGGGGTGGGTTTTAGGGGGCTACAGTCAGATAGGCGATGGCAAGACACACAGCGACCTCCACAAGAGCCAAGAGGTAGCAGGGGTCAGACTCAAGAGATGGTTTGAAGTGCCTGAGTAGGACGAAGGAAACAGCTGAGTCCCGACAAGTGCGCTGACTGGCAACAGTACTTATCCTGACACGCATGACTTAGGAATCCACTATGCAAGTACGAATTGCGACCGCCCCTGTATCCTGGGGCGTATTGATGAAGGATACGCCGAACGTTCCTCCGTATAGCCAGGTTCTTGATGAGATTCAGGAGGCCGGCTATGTGGGAACGGAGTTGGGGCCATACGGTTATCTGCCTTTCGATGTTCCGAAATTGCGAAACGACCTGGAGCGGCGGGGGCTTACGCTGACATCGGCATTTACAATCTTCAATTTTCTGGCCGGCAAGGATGACGAGACGGTCTACCGAGAGGCGCTGGAGACGGCAGAGGTGCTTGCGGCGATGGGCTGCGATTACATTGTTCTGTCGGATGTACTTTTTGTGGTGGAGAACCGGGGCGGGCGGGCCGGACGGATCCGGCGTGAGGATTCGCTTAGTGACGCCGAGTGGGACCAGGCTGCCGAGAATGTGAACGCCTTTGCCAAGGTTGTGCATGAGGAGTACGGCATGAGGTGTGCTGCTCACCCGCACGTGGGCGGTTACCTGGAGACGGACTTCGAGATCGACGCGCTGCTTGAGCGTACGGATCCTGGACTGGTCGGTCTCTGCTTTGATATGGCGCACATTGCTTACGGAGGGGGCGATCCGGTGGCGGTGCTGGACAAGTGGCGAGATCGTACGTGGTATCTGCACATCAAGGAGTGCGACGGACGCGTCCGCGAAGAGGTGATCGGGCGCGGGGGCGATTACTACGATGGTGTTTCGTCCGGCGTCTTCCCAGAACTGGGCAAGGGGACAGTTGACTGGCAAGGGATCAACCGCATTTTGCACGAGATGGATTTTGACGGCTGGGGCACAGTCGAGCAGGATATACTACCTGGATTGGGGATCGACGCTCTGGCAAGCGCGAGGGGCAACAGGGCGTTTCTGCGGGAGAGTCTCGGATGGTAGGAGAGAAGGACCGCAGTTGAAGCGTTACAGAAGGTGCCATTGACTCAACTGAGTGTTATGGACACAATTGTCAGGATTCGTCACCGGCTTGCGGATGCTTCGGAGCTGGTCGTTCTTATCAGCTTTCTGCTGGTATTTCTCTTCTTCTCCATCCGGGCTGAGAACTTCCTTTCGCTGGTTTCCTTAACCAACATACTTACTATCGCCAGCATCAAAGGCATTTTTGTCGTGGGCGTGGCGATGTTAATGATTTCCGGTGAGTTTGACCTGTCGGTAGGGTCGATACTTGCCGTGGCGACATTTGTCTTTGCGCTCAGCCTGGAAGGCGGGATGGCGCCGCTGGCCGCCCTTGTGTCAGGCCTGGCGGTCAGCGCGGTGCTGGGCGGGATAAATGGCTTTATCGTCATTCGTACGGGCATTCCCTCGTTTATCGCGACTTTGGGGACGATGCTGGCTTTTCGAGGTATAGCAAGGGCTATAGGGGGCGCGGACTTTGCCCGCTATACAGGTGAACTACCGGCACTATTCACAGGACTGAATGGCGAGTTCACATTCATCAATCGCTTAGCCGAGCCGGCAGGAAGCGCACGGATGGCGATAGTCTGGTTCCTGCTGTTCGCGGTACTGGCGGCCGTCGTCATGCGCAATACTCGTTTCGGTAGTTGGGTCTACGCGACGGGAGGCAACCGGGCAGCGGCCATTGCCCAGGGGGTAAGAACGAAGTACGTGATCGCGGTGAACTACATTGTTACCGGTCTCCTAGCCGGATTTGCGGGGATCGTGCAGTTTGCCTCACGGCCGGCGGTGGATCCTCTACGGGGCGAGGGTTGGGAGCTGACCGCGGTGGCTGCCTGTGTCATTGGCGGCATCTGGCTAAGCGGAGGATACGGCACGATTGTAGGCGCGGCTGTGGGCATGCTGCTGCTGCAGATGGTAGAGCAAGGCCTGATTCTTCTGGGCGTCGACGTGCAGCTATTTCAGGCAACTATCGGACTGATCCTGATATTGGCGGTGATCAGCAACACGTATCTGAGTCGTCAGTAGACACTGGCGGCCGCCGTTACCAGGTTGAATGTCATACATTTTCACCTTTAACAAACCACCTTTAACAAACATGGAGGAGAGAAAACATGAAGAAAAGGATGTATCTAATCACCACACTGATACTGGTCGCCATGCTGGCTTTGGCGGCTTGTGCACCGGCTGGGGACAGCGGCCAGCAGGAGATGGCCCAGTCGGAAGAGAGCGAGGGCGCCGCCGCGGCTGAAGCTGGGGACGCAGATGGAGGACTGAGCTTTATCGCAGTTCAACACGCTGAGTGTGCCTGGGACTCTTTCTGGTGCACGGTGCAGAGCGGCATCAACCGTGCTGCGGACGATCTGGGCGTGGACGTGACGATACTGGCGCCGGATGAGTTCGACCTGGACAAGACGGCTTCGCTGATCGAGCAGGCGGTCGCTGCCAGTCCTGACGGGATCATGCTGACCGTGACCGACCCGATCCTGTTCAGAGAACCGATCATGAAGGCGATTGACGCGGGCATTCCGGTGATCGCCTACAACGCAGGATCAGGGCCGATCGCCGACAACATTCCCTATTACACCTATCTGGGTCAAGATGAGTACCAGGGGGGTTATCTGGGCGGGCTGCGCCTGGCAGCTGGGGGCGGTACGCAGGGCGTTTGCATTAACCAGCAGGTGGGACACACCGGTCTGGACAAGCGCTGCGCGGGTTTCAGCGACGCGCTAGGTGAGAGCGGGATCCCGGCTGAGGTCCTGGCCATCGGCGATGACCCAGCCGAGGCGACCACCATCATCGGCGACTACTATACAGCCAACCCGGATACAGATATCTTCCTCACCCTCGGACCAAACGGAGCCAATCCGTTCTACGTCTTTGTTGAGAATGAGGGTTTGACGGCCGATGACATCACGCATGGCACGTTCGACCTGAGCGAGGAGATCAAGGCGAATATCGTATCCGGCATGACGATGTTCGGCATCGACCAGCAGCCGTTCCTACAGGGGTACGGCGGCGTGTCGACGCTGGGCATGATTGCCCGCTACGGAATCCTGCCGGCGCTTCCGGTTTCGGCAACAGGGCCCGGATTTGTGGATGCGGCGAGCCTGGCGTCGGAGCCTGATCCGGATGCACCGGTGAGCGTCATCGCAGTCCAGCACGCTGAGTGCGCGTGGGACTCCTTCTGGTGTGTGGTGCAGAACGGCATCAACACGGCCTCGGAGATGATGGGCGTGGACGTGACGATTCTGGCGCCAGACGAGTTCGACCTGGACAAGACAGCTTCGCTGATCGAGCAGGCGGTGGCTGCCAATCCTGACGGCATCATGCTGACCGTGACCGATCCGATCCTGTTCAAGGAACCGATCATGAAGGCGATTGACGCCGGCATTCCGGTTATTGCCTACAATGCGGGCTCGGGCCCCATTGCGGACAACATCCCTTACTACACCTACCTGGGCCAGGATGAGTACCAGGGCGGCTATCTCGGCGGGCTGCGGCTGGCGGCGGGTGGCGGTACGCAGGGCGTCTGCATCAACCAGCAGGTGGGACATACCGGTTTGGATAAGCGCTGCGCGGGCTTCGTCAACGCGCTGGGCGAAAGCGGCATTCCGGCTGAGGTGCTGGCTATCGGCGATGACCCGGCTGAGGCCGCCACGATAATCGGCGACTACTTCACAGCCAACCCGGACACCGATATCTTCCTCACCCTCGGACCCAACGGAGCCAATCCGTTCTACGTCTTTGTTGAGAATGAGGGGCTGATGGCAGACGACTTCACGCACGGCACATTCGACCTGAGCCAGGAGATAAACGCCAACATCGCGTCCGGCCTGACGATGTTTGGCATCGACCAGCAGCCGTTCCTTCAGGGGTTCGGCGGGATCCAAGCGCTGAATCTGTTGGTTCGCCACGGCATCGTTCCGGCACTTCCTGTGACACCGACGGGCCCGGGCTTCGTAGATCAGGGCAACCTGTCCGTCGTGCAGGAGCTGGCGGGTGAGTACCGTTAGGGAGTTGAATTGAACGTTCTATAGTAAGGCTTCGATCAGGTACACTCGGGGGCGGCTCAGGCCGGATCGGGTGTACCTGGTTTTCGATGGAAGTGCTTCACGACAGAGTTCTTGCGTTGAATGACATCTGACATGCGCAGGTCAAAGAGCTTGCTCGACTCGCTTTGGCATCATTTTGGTAGTTCTCCTGTGGCTGGTCCGCTGGCGACATTTGTGGTTGTTCTGGTGTTGTGCCTGCTCTTCGTGCCCAATTTCGGTTCATGGCGCACGATTTCGGGAATCGTAACAGCCGTATCGATCTCCGGATTCGTTACGATTGGAATCACGTTCCTGATGGTCGCGGGCGAGTTTGATCTGTCGATCGGCGCCATGATCGCGATGAGCGGCTATCTGTTTGGGGCGGTGGCGGTCGGGGCCGATTCCCAGATCACGCACGGGCTGGCGGCCGTGGGTTTGCCCGTCGCGGAAGGTTCGGGCAACTTGGTTCTTGCCCTGATTCTGGCGCTTGCCGTGCCGGCACTGATGGGGCTGGTCAATGGTCTGATTTTGATTTGGACACGGATTCCCTCGTTTATCGTCACGTTGGGCACGCGTCAGATTTACCGGGGGCTGGTCTGGCTGACGTCAGGCGGGGTCCTGTTGCAGACCCTTGAGAGGCCGCCCGTTTTCAACATGTTCAATGGACGATTTGAGCTACTGAACAATTTGCCAGTTCTTGATGGGGCCAATTTCCGCACAGCGACTGTGTGGCTTCTGGTCGCGGCTTTGTTGGGCCAGTACCTGCTTGTACATACGCGGTTTGGCAATCACGTATTCGCCATAGGCGGGAATGTCGGGGCTGCGACGGCACAAGGTATCCGGACGGCTCGAACGAAAGTGCTGTGCTTTGTATTCAGTGGCTTCATGGCCGGGGCTGCAGGTGTAATCTCCTTCAGCCAGTTTCGCTCGGTGCGGGTTGCGGAGCAGGCGGGGGTGGAGCTGACAGCGATTGCGGCTTCGGTGGTAGGCGGGGCACTGCTCAGCGGTGGCTATGGAAGCGTGTGGGGGGCCGTTGTAGGCATCCTGATGATTAGCCTTCTCCGCTCTGCCGTCATATTATTAGACATTCCGTTCATACCGGCGGACAATTTCCCAGCGGTCATCGGAGCGACGATCATTGCTTCGGTTATTCTGAACAACTACCTGCGCACGCGCGCGTCTGCTTAGGACGGGTGCACGCGGTTGGCGCAGAGGCCGAAGGACGCTGGAAGGACTAAGCATAGTCGTGTGCGGGCACCGATTCTCCGGCGGCGCCCCCTAGTGAAACAGAGGAATACCGGCATTGGGAGAGGAAAACGGTCAACCCGTTGTCGTTGAGATGAAACAGATCGAGAGGCGCTTTGGTTCGGTCGTGGCGCTGCGGGGCGTCGATTTCACCGTGCGCAAGGGTGAAGTGCGGGCGCTGATGGGCGACAATGGGGCAGGTAAGTCAACCCTGATCAAGGTGCTTACGGGCGTCCATACGCCCACGAAAGGCGATATCATATTCGACGGGCAACAGGTGGTGATCAATTCCCCAGCGGACGCCCGGGCCCTGGGAATCGAGACCGTCTACCAGGACCTGGCGCTGGTTCCTCTGATGAGCATATGGCGGAATTTTTTTCTGGGCCGCGAGCTGCACAAGCAGATGGGGCCTGTTCGCTGGCTACAGAAGAAGGAGATGAGTGAACAGTGCAGGCAGTCTCTTCACGACATTGGAATTGAGATCCGTTCGGCGGAGGACAAGGTGGGGACGCTGTCAGGCGGCGAGCGGCAGTCCATCGCAATAGGGCGAGCGATCCATTTTGGCGCAAAGTTGCTCATCCTGGACGAGCCGACTTCGGCGCTGTCCGTGGCCGAGACACAGAAGGTGCTTACCTACATTGAGAACGCCAAGGAGAAGGGGCTACCCGTCATTTTCATAACGCACAACGTCAATCATATTTACCAGGTGTCTGACAGTTATACGATCATTCGCCAAGGCGAAAAGGTCGGTACCTATCAGAAGGGAGACCTGTCGCAGCAGGACATTGCCGACCTAATTACCGGTGCAAGAGAGAAATAGGACAGAGTGAAAGCTGTGGATACAAACGAGCAGGCGGGGAGAGACTCACACAGCACCATGGAAGGCAAGTTTGCCGTTGTAACGGGCAGCACGCAAGGGCTAGGTGAGGCAGCGGTGCGGCTGTTTGCGGAACGTGGCGCGGCGGGGATCATTGTGAGCGGGCGGCATGCCGAGCGGGGCAATGCAGTTGCTGCCGACCTGCGCGGCGGGGGCTGCCGTGCCCATTTCGTGCAGGCTGATCTGGCGGAAGTTGACGCATGCCGCAGCATCGTAGCCGAGGCGGACAGACAGTTTGGCGCGCTGCATGTGCTGGTCAACAGCGGTGCGCTAACGGTGCGCGGGAATATCTGGGACACGACGCCTGAGCTTTTCGACAAGATAATCGCGGTCAACACGCGGGCGCCGTTGCTGCTCATGCAGGATGCGTGCAAGCTGATGCGGCGCGAGGGGAACGGCGGGTCGATCGTCAATATTTCCAGCGTG
>DAOUHY010000439.1:0-3397 GCA_034428435.1 Caldilineaceae bacterium
CCTCCCTTGTGCGGGGGCGAAGCCCCCGCAACGCCCCCTCTCCTACAACATCCCTGGCCGACCGGATGTCGACATTGGCGACAGGTGCCCAATCGAAAGGGTTTCGCCAAACCACGTCGCGCCAGTCCCATCAATTCCCCGTAGGTGCCGGTCCTGTGCCTGCCTTCGCATCCCCTCCAACTGACGGAACCCACGATAATGTCCGGCCTGGCGCCTCCCCTGCGTCTTTCCAAAAGCCGCCAGACTGTTCCCACACCAATTTTGGGTTGCCCCCGCGGTACCGGCTTCCTTAGGCGAAAAATGACATTCGTTGCCCCCAACCATAGGGGAATGTTGTTGCTCCTTCATGACCATCCAACGACGTGCCTGCTTACGAATGAGCGGTATCTTCAGCGAAGCGTTTAAACTGGCCACATGATGACATTTTGGTGGCTATCGAGCGCCCGAACCCTGTGCTACATCTACGCAGAGACGCCAAACTCCGCCTCGAACTTCGCCCACACGCTCGCATCCACCGGCGTCGCCGCCGCCCGAATATTAGCCTCCAGCTGTTCTTCGTTCAAGCTGCCGATCGGATTGCCGTGAATGCGATCTTCGCGCAGACAGAACTGGATCGCCAGTTGTAACAGGTCAATCTGTTCTTCGCGGCACCATTGCCAAATGCCCCGCGCCGCGTCCACGTCCTCGTCGTTCCTGTATCGCCCCTGCTCTCTGGCCTTGTCGATGTCGGCGCCGGTCAGCAGCCCCCGCAGGATCGACCAGCCGTTCATCACGCCGACGTCGGCCTCCGCCGCCGTGCGCAGAACCGTCCCCGCCGCGGTCTGCCGGATGAGATTGTAGTCATTGAAGCACAGGATGAGATCGATGTCGCCGGTCGCGATCGCCTCCTGGTGGAAATGGTGCTCACGCATCCCGTAGCCCGCGTTGCGCACCAACCCCTTCGCCTTCAGCTGCAGCAGTCCGGCCAGCGTGCCGTCCTTGGCCAGGGTGGGTTCGATGCGCTTCGGGTCGTGGATCAGCATGCCGTCGAAGTAATCAGTGCCCAGGATCTTCAACTGGTCCTCCACGTCCCGGACCACCCTTTCGGCCGAATAGTCGGCCTCCCCGTCACCCCGGTAGCCGCCCCACGGCGCATTCGAGTGGCAGCAGAGACGCCCCGTGATAATGACATCCTCGCGCCGGATCTCGCGCAGCGCCAGTCCCAGCTTGCGCAGTGAGTCCCCGTAACAGCGGGCGCAGTCAAAATGATTGACGCCCAGCGACACCGCATGTTTGATCAGGGCAACCGCGTCCTCGTCGCTGACAAAACCGAAGTGGTTGCCGAACCCCTGCGTCCCGAAGGGAATGACGGGTACTGAGAGTTCAGTCCGGCCGAGCCGGCGGCGCGGCACCGGTGGTGGCGTCTGGGTCATTGCTTGCCTCCTGAGTTGACTTCACGAGTATTCTTTGCCAAACCGTCCTGAAACACGGCTCGCCCTTTGGGATGACTGAATTGCGCCGCACTCCTCACGATCAAACCTCGACGCCGAACTCTTCCTGAAACCTGGTCCAAACGCTGTCGTCCAGAGGCGTCGTAGCGGCGCGAATGTTGGCCTCCAACTGTTCCACATTCAGGCTGCCTATCGGGTTTCCATGGATGCGCTTTTCTCGCAGGCAGAACTGGATCGCCAGCTGCAGTAGATCGATCTGTTCCTCCCGGCACCAGTTCCAGTAAACGCGGGCAGCCCCCTCGTCGTCGCCGTCCCGGTAGCGTCGTTGCGTCCTTACCTTGTCAATGTCGACCCCGGTCAGCAGTCCGCGCAGGATTGACCAACCGTTCAAGACGCCCACATCGGCGGCGGCAGCGGCAGGCAGTATCGTGTCCGCGGCCGTCTGGCGGACGAGATTATAGTCGTTGAAGCAGAGGATCAAGTCGACGTCGCCCGTTGCAATTGCCTTTAAGTGAAAGTCGTGCGGTTCCATCCCGTAGCCAACGTTTCGCACAAGGCCGCGTGCCTTAAGTTGCAACAGGCCTGCAAGAGAACCATCTCTGGCCAGCGTCGGCTCAATCCTATTGGGGTCGTGGATCATTACCCCGTCAAAGTAGTCGGTCCCGAGCAGCTCCAGCTGGTCCTCCACGTCGCGGACCGCGCGTTCAGCTGAGTAGTCCGCTTCCCCTGCACCGCCATAGCCGCCCCAGGGCGCATCCGAGTGACAGCAAAGCCGCCCCGTGATGATTACATCCTGACGTGGGATCTCGCGCAGGGCCAGGCCCAGCTTGCGCATCGAATCCCCGTAGCATCGGGAACAGTCAAAGTGATTGGCTCCCAAGGATATCGCATGTCTTATCAGAGCGACGGCATCCTCGTCGCTGACGAAACCGAAACTGTTGCTGAATCCCAGCGTGCCAAACGGAATTACCGGAATATCAAGTTCAGTGCGGCCCAGCCGCCTGCGGGGCAACATCGGGTCGGCCATGGTCACAGCCCCCTTCCGCGCTCGCCTTCCGGTGCGCACCACGACAAACAGTTGCGCAACAAGGTCTGGAAAGAGGGATGGCGCCAGACTTCCGGGTTGTGCCCGGGCGTCACGACACAGACGCGGCCCTTGCCCTGAGTGCGGGCCCAGCCGGCCGGTTGTCTGCCATGTTCGGATTCCGAATGAAGGAACAAATCCACATCGGGATCGTTCATCTCCATCATGTAATGTTCGTCCATCAGCGTAAAAGGTGCACTGCCTGCGGTCAGCGGATGGCCTTCGCGTGGCGCGACGGTTACCGGGCACTGCGCCGGGTGGCCTGTGAAAATCCCGCCCATCAGGCGGCAAAGCGAGGGCGAGTCGTCGTACAGTGCCGTACCCGAATGCAGAAAGAGAATGCCGTTGCCTGCGGCGACGTAGTCGGCAAACGCCTTTCCTGTCTCCTCGGTGGCCCAGGGTTCATGGTCAACCCGAGAGCGGTTGTTGGCTTTGGAGAAGATGACGAGCGGGTACTGATGCAAACTCTCGGTCCGCCAGCCGGAGGGCTCCTCCACCCAATCAAACTCGAGTCCGCAGTCCTCCAGGGCAGCCAGTCCATCCCGTGTCAGAGAGGCCGGATGGGCGCTGTCGTCGCAAAACACCAGGGTTCGCATTCTGTCGTTCCTTTCAACCGCGATATTAAATTGCGTACTACGTTACGCTCAACCACCACTAGCGTGCATCCCAATATTGGGGCGAAATCTCTTATGCCTCTGGAGGCAACCAAGCCACGGTCAGTTCCCATTCCAGTTCCCGCCAGACAAAGCGCCGTCACTGACTACTAGGGCGTTATGCTAGTTGGGAAAGGCCAATTTCTTGATTTTCAGATATTCAGGTGCGCCCAAGAGACGGTTGATATAGATGCAGAGGGTATGTGCAGTCAATTTGGTGTAGAGTCGAG
>DAOUHY010000440.1:0-7727 GCA_034428435.1 Caldilineaceae bacterium
GCGCTCTCTCCTCTATCCTGTCGCAACAAGCGACCACATGGTAGCCGGCCTTCTTGTAGGCGGGCACCTGCGCTTCGCGGACCGTGATGCCGCATCCCACAATGCCGATACCGTGGCGCAGGTCCGAAGGCAGTACAGGCTGATAGTTCTCAGATTGCATGTCCACGAACATGGCTAAACTCCCCCTCCGAGGTAGCTCAAAGCGGAGAATGTGATAAAACGGGCCTCACACCGATGAGCGGAAGGAAAACGTAATTCAGACTGTTGGGAAGTCTTTAGGACTTGTTGGAGTCTGTTAGAGCAACGATTTGGGGAAGCAAACTGCGGCTAATCTGCACAGAACCGCGCAGTCATGCAAAGAAAATCCGGTACGCCCTTGCTGTTCTTCGCGACCCTTCGCGTACCTTCGCGGATAAAAAAGGTGTTCTCCACGTCCCTCCGCGGATAAAAGAACTACTTCGTCACCACCCTCGCCTGCATCCGCACGCCTCAAGCCGACCAGTAAGGCGAATAACTACCCATATGGTGCCCCCCCATACTGTGCAAAGGCACCAGCCGGTACGCAGGCCACTCGTCAGCTACCCACCCCTGCAACGCCTCTTCATGCCCCAACCTCCGTATCATGCTCCATTCGTCCAGGAACGGATACCGGCTGTTCGTGTCCCAGAATGCCAGTCCGTCGACACCCGCTGCGTAACTGTCCAACGCCCGCTGCCGGTACTCGTCCGTCGCCATCCGCCTTGGCAAAATGTCTGCGTAAACCTTGCAGTCGGTGCCGCGCGTCGCCTCCACGAATGAGGCAACATCGACGTCCATATCGCCGTGCCACGGGTTGGGAATAATGAAGTCAACCAGCCCTTCCTCGGCCCAGGCCGCCACATCCAGGCCATACTGAAGATTGTACGCCAGCGTTTCGATAACGTAAGCCGATACCTGAATACGTCGCCCCTGCCGCTCGCCCACTCGGTCCATCTCCTCGCGCAGCGCCCGCATGAACGACGTCATCCAAGTCGCTCTGTAGGATAGCCAGCCAGGATCATCCTCCGGCAGCTCTCGCGGATCCTGTCCGTGCAACTGCTGAAATCCTTCCACGATCGGCTGCTCGTAGAGCACACACGGCAGACCGCGTATAAAGGCCATGTTGACACCGTCCGCCCCCCGCTCCGCCACCTCACGGAAAAGCGAGATCACAAAGTCCTTGACACCTGGAAAGACATAGCTCAGGCGTGCGACCGGCCGCCCGTCCCGGCTCACACAGCGCCATTCAGGATGCTGGCGGAAAAGCCCATCTTCAAAGTCGTCCGGCGGCGGAAAGACCCACCCGCCCACGCGGTACGTGCCATGCAGCTCGATACCCAAATCGTGGGCATGGTCGATTACCGTCTTCAGAGGGTCAATCCCCCTCTCCCTCAGCGTACGGAAACTCTCTGCTGCCTGGCGGTCACAGTACCGCGAAAAGTCGCTCATTCCCTCCTTTTCAGCAAGTTCGCCCACCTCGGACAAGTACTGCACCATACTCCCCGCGCCGATTCCCCACAGAAGCTTCTGGAAGTCGGTATCCCGAAAGGGCTCTACCTCCTCGATGATATCCTCCTCCGTATACAGCGTTCGTTCGCCGAAAACGCTCCACGCGTCGTTGTAGGCGACCAGTCGCTTCGTATCGCTTCCGGCTCGATCCTCTTGGAAGGCAGCAACCTCTTCAGGGGTCAAAGGCTCCAGCTTCACGTAGGCAATACCCGACGCCCACGGTGTGCCGCTGCTCTGCTGGCCGATATGCAACGCCTGGCCCGTCAGATCAGCGCATTTCCAGAACACCTCGCCGATACTTGCGAAATAGTTCGTCTTCTTGATGTCCGGATACAGAGTCGTCGCCGTACTGAAGCAAGGGTCATCCGTCAGCCTGATCCGGGTCACCCTGTCCACCCAATTGGTCCAGATACCCAGGTGGATGGCATACCATCCTTGCACCTCCAGGGGCAGGGTAAGCGTGGGCGCATTGCACTCGATGCCGGCCGTTATCATCGTGCCCGACACGCCCTCCGCTTCGTACGGGATCGCCCGCCAGTGACCATGCTCAGCCCTCTCTGAAATGGCCGATCCAGGCTCACAACGGCTCATATCGGAGATGTAGATGGCATTTCGTTCTGCACACATGGGAACCCTCCTCAATCCTATTTTATCCCCCGGTGTAGATCACGAGCAGCTCTGGGGGCCAACCTGACGGAACGTTCTTGTCTACCGTCTGCGAGAAGTCCCGGCCTCGAATCGTGATCAACCTGGTCCGCTTCATCTTCGGATACCGCTCCGGCTTCGGTAGATCGATGACCTCGTCGCGGTGTCCCAACCGGCTTTCTATCGCCCACGTTTCCGGACGCGTCGTGTTGATGTCCCAAATGGCCATCCCGTCCATTCCGGCAGCGTACGCCTGCTTCATCGTCAGCACCTTGTCATCTTTCGTAGCGAAGACGTACACCTGGCATCCGTTCTCTTTGGCCAGCCTGACCAGGTCCGAAGGCGGATTCGTGATGATGAAGTCGACCAGCTTTTCCTCTACCCAGGTGTAGGCATCGTAGGCGAAATAGCGCATGTCCTCCTTGCCGCCCTCAAAAATCGCCGACACCTGCATTCTGCGCCCTCTTTTGTCCCCGTGCCGGTCCACCGTCTCTCGCACAGCCCGCACAAACTCCGTCAGAAAACTCGCTTTGACGCGGTACAGCCGCTCGTCGTCATCAGCTACGTCCCGCGCGTCCTCACCATAGAGCCGCATGAACTCGTCCAGCACCGGCTGCTCATAGCCGATATACTCCGGCCCGCGCGTGAAGCAGAGGTGTACCCCGTCAATGTCGTACTCCATCGCCTCCTCCATCAGAGAGACCATGAAATCCCGCACCTTCGGGAAGGCATAGCTGGCCTTCATCAGCGGCGAGCCATCCTTGGCCACTATCCGGCAATCCGGATTGTCCCGGACAAATCTGGTTTCTGTCGAGAAGAAGAAGTAGGGTTGCGCCTTATCTACAATGCTCAGCCGGTAGTACGTGTGGAACTCCAAACCCAGCTCATGTGCATATTCCATCGCCGCCGCGAACGGGACGATACCCTGGTCCGCCAGCTCCTTGTGGCTTTTTAGCGCATGTTCGTGGCGCAACACAGGGCTCACACCATCCTCAGTTCCGAAGAAACGTCCCACCTTGGAGTGATAATAGGTAAGATCGCTTAAGTTTACGCCCCAAAGTACCTTTCCCACGTCCGAGTATCGAAATGGCTCGATCTGCTCCAGGAGTTCCTCTTTCGTCACCGGGCACCTCTGGTGAAACAGACCTTCGCCATCGATCATGCCAACCACCCTGCGCGTCTCTCCCTGCTCCCTGTCCCGCTGTATTGCTTCCACTTCCGTCTGCGTGAGCGGCACCAGCTTGACGTAGGCCACACACGCCAGGGTCGGAGGATGAGCGGTATTCTGCTTACTGAAGAGCAGGTCCTGCCCAGTCAGGTCGGCGTACCGGGGAAACGTCTCCACGAGTTCCGTTCTGTCCCAGAAGTTCCCCGGTAGCGACGGGCTCTGTACATAGTGCTCCACAACCGTGTACACTGCCTCACCGGACAGCCTGTACTTGACCAGGCTTGTGTGTTCCTGCTCCACCCCGGGCCAGAAGCCGATGCTGAACGCATGCCATCCCTCAACGTTCAGAGGCAACGTGATAGCCGGTGTCTCGTAGAGCGCATGCGCGAAGGCCATCTTGCCGGCCAGGCCTTCCTCTGCCGTGTACGCCACCACCTGCCACTTGTGCCTCTCCGCCGTCGTCGACAGCGCTTCCTGAGGCACACATTCCGACATGTCGGTCAAGTAAATGGCCTCTGCCACTGTTCCCTCTCCGTAATAAACGCACATCCCAAAAAGCTCAACACGCCTTCGGTGTTCTTCGCGACCCTTCGCGTGCCTTCGCGGATAGATCTGTTTATCACAACACGCAAGCCAGAAACTTCCCTCACAGACCTGCAGGCTTCCCGTTCTTTCTGAATTCTGACCGGTCTTCCTGAATTGTCTACGGGACTTAGTCCAGCATCGTGCGCGGGTCGAGCGCGTCGCGCAAACCGTCGCCAATGAAATTGATGCTCAACACAGTGATCGCAATCATCGCACCCGGCGGCATCCAGATCCAGGGCCTTCTCTCCAACGTCGTCAGCGAAGTCGCCGCGCTCAACATCTGGCCCCAACTCGGCCGCGGCGCCTGCACCCCCAGGCCCAGGAAGCTCAGCCCTGCCTCAGCCATGATGGCCCCGGCAATGCCGAAGGTGGCGGCCACCACAAGAGGGCCCACCACGTTCGGCAGAATGTGGCGAAAGATGATTCCGCGCTCCGTCGCCCCCAAGCAGCGCGCCGCCATCACGAAATCACGTTCGCTCAGCGACAAAAACTCGCCCCGCACCAGGCGCGCGATACTCGGCCACCCCAATAGACCGAGGATGATCATGATATTGAAGATGCTGGGGCCTATTACGGCAACGAGAGTCAGGATGATGAGCAAACTGGGGAAGCACATCACGATGTCGGTGATGCGCATGATGACAAAATCGGTCACCCCGCCCCGGTAACCGCTCACGCCGCCCAGGATCGTGCCGATGGAAATATAGATCGAGGTCGCGATCAGTCCCACCGAAAGCGAAACGCGGCCGCCGTGCAGAATACGGGCCAGCATGTCCCGTCCGGAGCGGTCTGTCCCCAGAATATGCTCAGAACTGGGTGGCGCCCGCAGGTTCTGCAGGTCGGCCGTGTAAGGATCGTTGGGTCTGCTGAGCAAGGGGGCAAAAATGGCCGAAAGTGCCAGTACAAACATGATGGCAATCGATACCAGCGCAAGTCGGTGTCGGCTGAACCGGCGCCAGATCAGCTCGCGCAGACCGACGACCGCTTCACCGCGCACCATATGCTGCAGCTCTTCGCTGACAAGTGACTCCTGCCGTGCCGTCTCTTTCGCCTCGACTGCCATTTCTTCCTCTATCCGGGAATGAGAATTACCGCCGGATCCTCCGCTATCCAGGTATGACCAGAACTGGACTACTCATAGCGGATTCTGGGGTCCACGACTGTATAAACGATGTCTGCAATCAGGTTGCTGAAAAGAACCATGGTCGCAGAAACCAGACCGATTCCCATGATTACAGGGTAATCCCGGCCCAGTGTGTGTTCGATCGCCATGCGGGCCATGCCGGGCCACGAAAAAAGGACTTCGATGAACAGTGCCCCGCCTATCAGGCTTGGCAGACTCAAACCGACAATCGTCACCAGCGGCAGCAGCGCATTGCGCAGTACGTGACCAATCCGGACGGCGCGTTCGCGCAGCCCCTTAGCTCGCGCAGTCGTTACGTAGTCCTGGCGCATCACCTCCAAAACGCTGGAGCGTGTGTAGCGCAGGTAGCCTGCCACTCCTTCAATCCCCAGAACGGTAGCCGGAAGAATCAGGTGGTGGAGACGGTCGATGATTGGTGGCAGAGTGCTCAAAGGTTCCTTTATGCCTGAGGTCGGAAAGAGAGGTATCCTGAATGAGAACATGTAAATGGCCAGCAAGGCAAAGAAAAAAGCCGGCACCGATATGCCAATGAACACCAACAGCGTGAATACATTGTCCAGGAGTGAGTACTGGTTGAAAGCAGCGTAGATACCCAGCGAAACGCCCAGAAGTATGCTGATGCTCAGGGCCGTGAACATCAGTTGCAACGTCTGCGGCAATCGTTCGGCGATCATGGCGGCCACCGGCCTGTGCGTGACGTACGAGTAACCCAGGTTGCCCCGCAGAACCTCCTTCAGCCACAGAACATAGCGCACCGGGCTCGGCTCGTTGATGCCCAGCGCCTCTTTGAGTTTCTCAACCTCACCCGGTTCAATCCCGCTCATCGGGTCGATCATCGCCGTAACCGGATCGCCCGGGGCCAGGTTCGCGAATGTGAACGTAACGATCGTGATGCCGAACAACACCGGGAACGAGATCAAGATACGCCGTAAGATATAGCGTCCCAAAGTGGTTCCCCCTCGGTTCAACTAGGGTCTGAAGGGTGGGAGGGAGGCGGCGGGGTCGGCGCAAACCGACCCCACCACCGATGCTCCCCAAAGGAGAGTTGGCCCAACATCGGAATCCTGAACCCACAATGCCAGGTGGATCCGATTCTATTCGGATGGCGCTACATTGCAGCTACTCCTCAATGTACCACTTCTCGAGATCGGTAACAGCGCCAATCGTGGCCGATCCTTCAGGCCCAATCAGGCTGTCCCGCCATCCCTTGACATTCTCGTGTATCAGCAACAGAGACTGTGGCGCATACAGAGGTATCCACGGCAGTTCATCATTCCAGATCGCGGTGGCACGCGTGTAGAGCTCATTGCGTGCGTCGTCGTCAACCGTTGCGAGGGCCTCATTGTACAGCGCATCCAGCTCCTCGTTACAGTAGCGGCTCGAGTTGTAACCGTTGGGATAGACGCGGTCGCACCCCACGACGGTCGTGTCAGGATAGTAGGACCGGCCCCAGCCGCCAACCCAGCTGATCTCATAGTCGCCGGTCTCGTAGAAGACCTCCAGACCCCTCGCCCCATCGGTCTGTACCAGCTTGGTCTTGATGCCCACGCCTTCTATAAACTGCTGCAGGATCGGCAGTTGATCGGGCATATCCGTGCCAAACCAGACAATCTCGACGACGCGTTCGAAGTCCCAGCCCATGTCTTCCAGCAACATCTTGGACTTTTCGGGGTTGTAAGCGTACTCCTCAATGTCCAGCTCAACACCCGGAGGAGGCGCCCACTGCGACACCGGCTGTACTTTTGTCAGGTCCGCGTTACCCCAGAGTTGAGTGGCAATCTCCACGCGGTCGATCGAATACAGGAACGCCTGCCTGAACCGCTTGTCCGCCAGTGCCTCGTCCTGGAACGTAATGGAGAAGAAGTATGCTGGGAACTTGTCCTGGTACTCCCAGGCGATGCCGGGCAGGTTCGTGACCTTGTCAAACTCGTCAGCGCTCGGATTCAGGAAGCCGACCATGTTGATCTCACCCTTCTCCAGGGCGATTATCATCACACTGTTGTCACCGTAGAATCGAATTACGGCGTTCTTCAGCAAAGGCGCACCCTTGAAGTAGTTCTCGTTGCGCTCGAAGATCGTGTGCTGATCGGGAATGTACTCCTTGAACACGAACGGACCGGTACCGAAAGGCAATGTCGTCGCGAATTCGGTCTGCAGCCACTCCTCCGGCGCAAGCCCTTCGAACACATGGGCAGGGGCAATTCGCATAGCGAACCGCTCGATGATCGTTACCTGCGGCTGGGTCAACTGAAACTGGATCGTGTAATCGTCCAGGACCTGGATCCCCTCCGCACTCTCGGCATTGCCTTCCTGGTAGTCAATGGCGCCTACGATCGCATCCTTCAGCCCGCCGGACGCTGTCGATCCGCCCTCCGGCAGCAGGGCCGCGTGGAAGGAGAAGGACACGTCATTAGCAGTAAACGGCATGCCGTCATGCCACGTCACACCCTCCCGCAGATGAAAGGTGTAAGTCAGGCCGTCTTCACTGATCTCATAGCTCTCGGCCAGATCCGGAACCCACTCGAGCGTACTGTGCTCCTGCATCACCAGTGAGTTCATGAACAGGTTCCAGTGGAATGACTGCGCACTGCTGTGCGCTTTCCAGGGAAGGAAGGTGGGGATGGCGGCGCTGCCCTGTACCGAGCCAATCGTGAGGGT
>DAOUHY010000441.1:0-8328 GCA_034428435.1 Caldilineaceae bacterium
ACTTGGATAGACGCGGAAGGCGAGGAAGTAACGGAAACGATGAAGGTCATCAGCGAGTACGACAGCTTCAGCTTTTCCTCGTTTGCAAGGGGGACGACCGGGTTCGAAATCCCCGTGGCCTATGAGCTACTGGAAGCGGACGAGTACGGAGAGAACGACTACGGCTACGTAAAGATTGACAGCTTTTCCGACAACAGCGTTTTGACCGTTCAGCTGTGGGAACGCATGATCCGCACATTGAACCGTTACGCTGTCAGCGGTCTCATCATCGACATGCGCCAGAATGGCGGCGGGAGCGGCTTCCTCGCCGATCAGATGGCCGCCTACTTCTTCCATGAGCCCCACGTTCTCGGCAATGCCGGGTACTATGATGAGGACCGGGGCGGGGTCTACTTCAATCCGGACGGAGAAGACCGCTACTACCTGCCGGCCGAGGATTTGCGTTACGATGGCGAAGTCGCAGTCATCGTCGGCCCATTCTGCCTCAGCGCCTGTGAGTTTTTCTCCTACGATATGACCATCAACGACCGCGCCCACATCGTCGGCCATTACCCCACCGGTGGGTTGGGCGGCAGCATCAAGAGCATTAAGATGCCCGACGATGAGTACTTCACGTTCACCATCGGGCGGGCCGTAGACCCCGACGGCGAAATTCACATCGAAGGCATAGGCGTAGTACCTACTGTCCTGGTGCCGGTTACAAGAGAGACTCTACTGGCGGACGATGTTGACCGCGTTCTGCTAGACGCTGCCGTCGCTCACCTCGACTCTTTGCTGGCAGTGGAGACAATTGATGGGGGCGAGATCGCTATCGGAGACGTGATTGAGGGATCGCTAGCAGCCCAGACCGTTGTGCAGTACACGCTTCCGCTCTCCGAGCTCGACGTCATCAGCATCTTTGCCCGCAGCGAGGAGTTCGATACCTACCTGGCCCTCTATCTCGACGGCGACTCACCGATCATGACCGATGACGATTCATATGACACGGACGCGGCGCTGGAGGAACTGGAGGTACCCAGCGATCTGCAACTGATCGTCGAAGTCAGCTCCGCGCTCGGAGACGAAGAGGGGACATACACGCTGGAAGTGGTTGACGCCGCTGCGGAAGAAGGTAACGGCTCTGACGACGGATAGCACTCGGGGATTGAGAAAAGAGGAATAAGGAGTAAGCAGTGAGAGGGGTCGTACCCCTCTCACTTTTTTGCCGTCGCTTTCCTAACCTTTCATGGGAATGACCAGATCATAGGGATAGTCGGTGAGCCAGATCAGTTCGCCCGCTTCATTGTAGTCGACCGCGTCCTCGACGCGCACGCCGTATCCGCGGTTGGGATAGTACAGGCCCGGCTCGATCGTCACCACGTGGCCTGGTAGCAGAACCTTATCCTCGCCCGCGGCATGGCTGAAATTCGGCCCTTCGTGAATCTCCAGGCCGATGCCGTGGCCAAGGCTGTGGACGTAGCCTTCTTCCGTCCCCGGATGGCTGCGCACTGTTTTGTGACCCTTGCTTTCGTAGTAGTCACATGTCATGAGCTGATAGTCACGCATCGGCCGGCCCAACTCCAGTTCTGCCATGACACGGTCGAAGATCTCTTTGGTCTGGTCATAGGCTTCCTGAACTTCGTCGGTTGCATAGCCCAGACTCCAGGTGCGGGTCATGTCGTGGAAGTAGCCTTCTTCGGTTGTCGGAAAGATATCGAAAATGATGGAGCGGCCCAGTTGCAGCGGCATTTCCGGATCGCCGGAGTTATGGGGGACACCGGCATCCCGGCCTTGCGAAAAGATCGTGCCATGGTCTTCTTGCAGACCGTTGGCGTGCAGGCGACCGCGCATGAATGCCTTGACGTCGCCGATAGTCAGCGGCTCGCCACCCGACTTGAGTAGAATCTCGTCCCTGCCCACTCGGTGCTCCTGAATGAACGCCTGAACGTCACCCACTACTGAACAGGTATGCCTTCCGGCGCGCTTCAGTATTTCAAGTTCGGCGTCGTCCTTGGTGATGAAAGCCTGGCTGAAGAGCGTTTCGCCGTACTCGCCGACGATTTCTATGCCCTCGATCTGTTCTTTCACCTTGTCCATCAGCGCCAGCGACGCGCCGGCGTCCTGCAAGCCGTAAACTCCAACGCGTCCGCGAAGCCCGACCATCTCCATTGCGCGGGCAACGTACGCTGCATTTGCCGCCAACCTGTCGCCCTTGAACTCCTTTAGCAACTCATAACCGTTGAAATGCTCTTCGCGGTTGACCGTGCGCAGTCCGGTGTCTGCCGCCGTGTCTCGTTCCATCATGCCGTGGACGAGAGTCACCTCTTCGCCACGCGGTTTCAGCAACAATGCCCCTTCAAAAAACCCGCCGCTGGTCAGGTATCTCATCACCGGGCCGTGTCCTTCTCCCAGAACGAGAAAACCGTCCAGGTTACGTTCCTCCATCAATCGATCCAGGTCTCGTTTCATCGCTTTCCTCTCTATCTTGCTTGGGTATCGCACGTATCGCGAAGAGCCCGAAAACTGGGTTTCACCCGTGAAGGCTAACATCGGGCAGTTGAGAGTCCAAACAGCTGGTGCTGGAGTGCGCTGATCAGGATTGCGCAAAGGGGCATGCGCCCACACTGGTATCTTGGTCACAGCCATTTTCTGCGCCATTACTCTACACTGATAGAATGTTGCTGAAGGTGATAGAGGCAGACGCGACTTCCATTCGTAAAGCAAAAGGGCGATGATCAAGAGAGCAGAAGACGACGGACTGGTATCGGAAACGCGGCCGCTGCTCGTTCGTCTGGACGCACTGGGCAAGTCTTACCACGAGGCAGGGCAGGAAAAACGTGTACTGGATGCGGTGGACTGCTCTGTCGGGGTCGGCCAGTTCATTTGCCTACTGGGAAAATCGGGCAGCGGAAAGAGCACGCTCCTGAATCTCATCTCCGGAATCGACCGTCCTTCTGAGGGAAGTGTGTTCATTCGCGAGAATGGCTGCGAAGTCGAATTGACCGCCCTGAACGAACACCAGCGTACGCTTTTTCGCCGCCGCAACATCGGCATCATCTTCCAATTCTTCAATCTGATCCCTACGCTCACCGTTCTTGAGAACGTCGCTCTGCCGGTCGAGCTGGCAAGCGGCGACCGCAAGGGACACCGTCGCGCCGAAAACCTGCTGGGTCGCGTCGGCCTGGGGGACCGCCTCGACTCCTTCCCCGACCGTCTCAGCGGAGGCGAACAGCAGCGCGTCGCCATCGCGCGAGCGCTCATCCATGACCCCGTGCTGCTACTGGCCGACGAGCCCACCGGCAACCTCGATGAAGGAACCGGTGGCGCAGTTTTGGAGCTGCTACTGGAGTTGAGCCGTGACGCCGGTAAGACCCTGATCATGGCGACCCATGATGAGGACATTGCCGGGCTGGCCGACGCAGTCTACTTCCTCGAACGGGGACATTTGGTTGCACACCATGTCCTGGCCCCGAACTCGAATAGAGAATCGGATGTTGTGCGAACGCCGGGTCGCGCAGTGATTACTCCAATCGCGCAGTGATGAGAGTTTCTCGTCCTTTACGCGTACTGCTGCGATTGGCCTGGCGGCATAGCCGGCGTCGTCCGCTGCAGTCGCTATTCCTAGTGGTCGGTGTTGCCATCGGCGTCGCCATGATCGTCGCCATCGACCTGGCCAACGGTTCGGCCAACCGAGCCTTTGCGCTTGGGACAGAGCAGATCACCGGCCGCGCAACGCACCAGGTGGTCGGCGGCCCGGACGGCGTCGATTCCGCGCTTTATGTCCGGCTGCGCCGTGAACTCGGATTTCGGCTCAGCGCCCCTGTCGTAGAAAGCTATGTGAGTGTACCGCGGCTGGACGCTCAGCCGATGCGACTTCTCGGCATTGATCCCTTCGCTGAACCGCCTTTCCGGAGCTATTTGGGAGGCAATGACCAGACTACCAGCACCGCAGAGGTGGAAGGCTTCGGCGACTACATCACGCCCTTTCTTCTGGAGCCCAGGACAGTTCTGATCGGGCAATCGGTGGCCGACCGCTACAGTCTGGAGCCTGGTCAGTCGCTGCCGATTCGAATCGGCGTGCGGATGGATAGGTTGACTATAGCCGGACTGTTAGTCCCGTCCAACGAGTTGAGCAGGCGCGCATTGGATGGTTTGCTCATTGTCGACATCAGCACAGCGCAGGAGTTACTGGGGAAAGTCGGCCGCCTGGACCGCATCGATCTGATTCTGCCGGGGGATGGGGAAGGCATAGCCAGTCTGGCAGAGATCAGAGAGATCCTGCCCGCGGGGGCTCGTATCATTCGCCCCGCTGCGCGAACGGCTACGGTAGAGGAGATGACCGCTGCATTCCGGCTCAACCTGACCGCTCTCAGCCTGCTCGCCCTGGTTGTCGGGATGTTTCTCATCTACAACACGGTTTCATTCAGCGTCGTCCAGCGCCGACCTGTCCTCGGGATCCTGCGAGCGCTTGGCATGACCCGGCGTGAGCTGTTCATCATGATACTGATCGAGGCGGCCACATTGGGTCTCATTGGCACAGGCCTGGGATTGGGGCTGGGCGTACTCCTGGGGCGGGGGGCGGTACAAGCTGTCACCCAGACCATCAACGATCTCTTCTTCGTCGTTGCCGTGCGAAACGCAGATATTCCGGTCTGGACACTGGCCAAAGGCGCTTTCAGCGGAATCGGCGCCGCGCTGTTGGCGGCTCTGCTGCCAGCGCTTGAGGCGACGAGCGTACCTCCGGCCGGAGCCGTTCTACGCTCCGGTATCGAACAGAAGGCTCGCCGCGCCCTGCCGCGGCTCACCGGGGCAGGCCTACTCCTCGGCCTGCTTGGCGCCGTTCTGCTCATTCCTGAGTGGAATCTCGTGGTTGCTTTCGTCGGCCTCTTCGCGGTCATCCTGGGGGCGGCGCTGGTGACGCCGGCGATCACCTATCTGCTGATGGACGGCGTGCGCCGCGTGCTCAGCCGGCGCTTCGGCATCCTCACGCGCATGGCCCCCCGCAACATCATGCGCTCGCTCTCGCGCACGTCTGCAGCCATCGCAGCTCTCATGGTCGCAGTCAGCGTGATCATTGGCGTAGGGGTGATGATCGTCTCTTTCCGGCTGACGGTTGAACGGTGGCTGGACGAAATCTTGCAGGCCGACATATTCGTCTCGGCACCTGCATTGGGCCCAAATCGCAACAACGCTACCTTGGAACCGGACCTGCTGGATAAGCTGAGCGGCTTTGCGGATGTTGCCGGTTTCTCGACAAGCCGGGAGGTGGAGGCGGCCGCCACCCTACCGGACGGAAAGCAGGTCAATGTGCAACTGGCTGCCTTGCTGCGCGACCTGGCTGGTGAAGACCGCCGCTACCGTGAGTCGGTTGGAGACACCACAGCCACCTGGCGCGCCGTTGAGGCCGGCGGCGTGGTCATCAACGAGACGATGGCCAATCGCTATGGACTGCGAGTCGGCCAAGCCCTGCAATTGATAACCGATGCCGGGGAGCACGATTTCCCCGTCGTCGGAATTACCTATGATTTCGACGTATGCCCCACCTTGCTGATGTCGGACAGAGTATATCGGAGTTACTGGAACGATGACGCGGTCTCAACCATCGCTCTATTTGTGGAACCGGGCGTCGACGTGGACGAAACTGTCAACGCTCTGCGCCGTGGGTTTGCAGGCGAGGCGGAGTTGTTAATCAGCTCGAATCGGGGCGTACGCCGCAACGCACTGGAGGTGTTCGATCGTACTTTTGCCATCACCGTCGCTCTGCGCCTGCTGGCGACCTTCGTTGCATTCGTCGGCATTCTCAGCACGCTGATGAGTCTGCAACTTGAGCGCGCCAGGGAGATCGGCGTGTTAAGGGCCAACGGCATGACGCGGCGGCAGCTGTGGGGGCTCACGCTCCTGGAGACCGGCCTGCTGGGAACAAGCGCAGGGCTGATCGCGGTACCGACCGGTTTCATACTGGCACTGATCCTCATCTACATAATCAATCTGCGCTCATTCGGCTGGACATTATCAATGCGTCTGCAGGTTGGGGAGTTTGGGCAAGCCTTTGTGGTTGCGCTGGCAGCCGCGCTGCTGGCCGGTCTCTATCCGGCCTGGCGCATGAGCAGGACAGACCCGGCGGAGGCCTTGCGCATGGAGTGAGAGGAGTGGGTTGAGATGGGTTGTCCAGCGGAGGCCTGAGAGAAGGTCTACTCGCTTCAGTCGAACAGACCCAGGCTCACATATTTGCTGCCGTCGTCGGGAAGTAGGGTGACGACGACACCTTCAGAGTCTAAGGGAAGTTCCTTTGCCACCTGGACTGCGGCTGCGACGGCTGCGCCGCTACTGAAGCCCACAAACAACCCGGCCGCCCGTGCCAAGGACTGCGTGACATCCCAGGCAGTCTCTGCGGAAACCGTCATGTGACGGTCTACCAGAGACGGAACATAGATTCCCGGTGTGATAGCTGTCGGCAGGAATTTCAGCCCTTCAATTACGGAGAGCTCATCTTCCGGCTGCACGGCAACCAGTTGCGCCGCCGGATTCTGTTCCCGCAGGAAGCGGCCTGCCCCCACGAAGGTCCCGGTTGTACCCAACCCGGCGACGAAGTGCGTTACACTTCCCTGCGTCTGCTGCCAGATCTCCGGGCCCGTGCCCTCGTAGTGAGCACGCCAGTTGGCGTCATTGTTGTACTGATCGGCGTAGAAGTAGCGTTCCGGGTCCGACGCCACGATCTCCCGGACCAAGCGAATCGCCCCGTCTGAACCCTCAAGTGGATCCGATTCAATCAGGGTGGCGCCGTACGCCTTTACGAGGGCCTTGCGCTCACGGCTAACATTCTCTGGCATCACCAGATGGACGGGGAAACCTCTGACAGCGCCCACCAACGCGTAGGCGATAGCGGTGTTGCCGCTGCTGCTGTCGATGAGAATTTGTCCAGCGCCCAACCTGCCGTCGGCTTCGGCCTCATCTACGATCTTCAAAGCTGCGCGGGCCTTTACTGAACCCCCAGGATTCGCCCATTCTGCCTTGGCGTACAGCTGTACATAGTCCAAAACGCCGCAACTGTGGGCGAACTGGGTCAGGTCCAGCAGAGGCGTATTGCCGATGTCGTCCAGTACAGAGATCGCGCTATCTGCAACGCGACTATCTGTCATTATGGGTGACAAGGTCTGGGCAGTCATTGGCGGCTCGAAAGTCAGTGGATTGTGCAGAACACAATCCACTGACTTGAATTCATTTTATGCCTTTACCAGTTCAGGCTGACCGGCGCCATTGGCCGCGACCGTCTCCGCGAAGGCCTCGGCGACGCTGTCGGTTGCATGCTCGTCGAAACTGGGCATGCCGCAGAACTGTTCGTAGTCGATCAACTCGGTGACTGTCGGGGTGTCGCCGCAAACGGGGCAATCGGAGGCTCGGTTCACTGTAAGTGTACGGAAGGTCATGTCGAGCGTGTCGATCATGAGCAGCCGCCCAGATAGAGGTTCCCCTATGCCAACGATCAGTTTGATTGCTTCGATCGCCTGGACGGAGCCTACGATGCCGGGCAGGACACCCAGCACGCCGGCCTCCGCGCAGCTTGGCACTTCACCTGGCGGCGGCGGGTCCGGGTAGAGGCAGCGATAGCACGGGCTGTCGGCGTCTGCCTGTTCCGGCTGATATACGGTCACCTGGCCCTCGAACATGAAGATACTGGCGTCCACGAGAGGGATGCCGAGCATCTGGCAGGCATCGTTTACAAGATAACGGGTCGGGAAGTTGTCCGAACCGTTTATGACGACGTCGTAGCCCTGCATGATCTCGAAAGCGTTGTGGCTCGTGATGGGTTCACGATAGCCCACGACTGTGACATCGGGATTGATTTCGGCGATGCGGTCGCGGGCCGATTCAACTTTGGGGCGGCCGACGTCGCTTTCCCCGTGGAGCACCTGGCGCTGCAGGTTGGAAACGTCGACCACGTCAAAGTCAATGATGCCGAGCTGGCCCACACCGGCCGCGGCCAGATAGATAGCGGCCGGGCTGCCCAGGCCGCCGGCGCCGATGAGAAGCACCTTGCTGTCAAGAAGCTTGATCTGCCCTTCTTCGCCAATTTCGTCCAGAATCGTGTGACGGCTGTAGCGTATGCCCTGCTCGTCGGACAGCACCGTGGGCACCTTGAAAGGCAAGCCTGCGTTTTTCCAGCCGCCGAATCCACCGTTAAGTGAGTAGACGTCGGTATAGCCCATTTCCTGCACATTACGTGCGGCCAGAAGTGAGCGCACGCCGCCAGCACAGTAGATCACGACCGGTTGCGAGCGGTCCGGCTGGTGTTGCTCGATCTGCAGCTCCAGATGACCGCGCGGCAGGAATGAGGCGTCAGGGATGTGC
>DAOUHY010000442.1:0-3839 GCA_034428435.1 Caldilineaceae bacterium
GGGCGAAGTCCTTTTCATCCTCAAGGAAGGCCGCGTACAGCTCTATCGCATCAGCCCTGAAGGCAAAAAGCTCGTCATCACAACCCTCGGCCCCCACACACTCTTCGGCGAAATGGCCCTGCTCGGCACCAAGATGCACAACACCTTTGCCGAAGCCATCGATGACTGTCTCATCTGCGTCATGAGCCGCAACGACCTCGAAAGGCTCATCCTCAGCAAGCCCCAGGTCGCCCTGCGCATTCTCGAAATAACCGGCAAGCGCCTGCAGGATGCCGAAGAAAGCCTCGAAAACATGGCCTTCAAAGGCATCCCCGCCCGCCTGGCCAATCTGCTCCTGCGCCTCTCCGACGAACAGCAGTCCGACGAAGTGACCGGCCTCACCCACCAGGACCTGGCCGAAAGCATCGGCACCTACCGCGAAACCGCCACACAGGTCCTCAACGACCTCAAAGCGCGCGGCCTGATCGAAATCGGACGCAAGCGCATAAAACTTCTCGACCGCGAATCCATTTCCATCATCGGCAGCAAACGCATAAAGCTGCTCGACGAAAACATCTGATCCGTAGTGGCCAACTGCCACGGGACAGCGGTCGACTGCACCAGTGGGCCCCATGGATTGCTGGCCGACAATCACTGATCACCGGTGGTCCACTGCCATGTACGACCGCTCCACCCAAGTCGACCGCACAGTTGACAGCATCAACTTCGGCATCGGCCAGCCCGACTTCGCCCTCCTGCCCCACGCCCTCATGAGCGAGGTCGCCGCCGAACGCTTCGCCGAAGGCGACACCGAGCTCCTCAACTACGGCTTCCCCCAGGGCGACGGCCGCTTCCGCTGGGCCCTCGCCGAATTCCTCAGCCGCGGCTACGCTACCCCTGTCCAGCCCCAGCAGCTCATGATCACCGCCGGCGCCTCGCAGGCCCTCAACCTGGTCTGCACCCTCTTCACCCGCCCCGGCGACACCGTTTTCGTCGAAGAGCCAAGCTACTTCCTCGCCCTGCGCATCCTCAAGGAGGACCACCGGCTCAACGCCGTCCCCATCCCCACCGACGAGCACGGCCTTGTGCTGCCCGCCGTCGCAGAGGCCCTGACCCGCCACCGCCCCACCCGTCTCTACACCATCCCCACCTACCAGAACCCCACCGGCCGCACGCTCTCCCAAACCCGCCGCCAGCAGCTGCTGTCCCTCGCGGAGCAGCACGATTTCCTCATCGTCGCCGACGAGGTCTACCATCTCCTCGACTTCGGGTCGCCGCCGCCGGCTCCCTTCGCCGCCTATGCAGACAGCGGCAGAGTGCTCTCCCTCGGATCGTTCTCAAAGATCCTGGCGCCGGGCCTGCGCTTGGGTTGGGTGCAGACATCAGAGCAGCAGGCGCGTCAATTCGCCGACAGCGGCCTCGTCGACAGCGGCGGCGGCCTCAACCAGTTCACCTCAAATCTGGTACGGGTTGCCCTGGAGGGAGGCGGGCAGAAGCAATATCTGGACAGCCTCCGCCGCGCCTACAAACAGCGCGTCGATGCCATGGACGCCGCCCTCCACAAACACATCGGCGACCGCGCCGCCTGGACCGTACCCACCGGCGGCTTCTTCTTCTGGCTCACCTGCAGCGACGACTTCCTCGCCGCCGCCAACCGCTCAACCGCCGCAGGCACCCCCGGCCAGTTCAACACCACCAACCTCCTGGATGCCGCCGCCAGCGCCAAAGTCGGCTTCCTCCCCGGCCCCCGCTGCTCCAGCGTCGGCGCCCTCAACCACTGCCTGCGCCTCTGCTTCGCCCACTACCCCATCCCCGAAATCCAGGAAGGCATCCGCCGCCTCGGGCGCGTCTTCGACAGTTTTCAGTAGACTCCCCAATCCACCTGCCTTACTGGGACTCGCTGACTATTGTCGGAAAATGTCTGAGCTCTTACAACGGAAAGGCGGCCGCAAGGCCAGTCTGTTGGCCTTTCGCGTGACTCTGGCGAGAAAAGCTCATCATGCGCGCCAGCAAAAAAGGGTTTTCTTCGCGCCCCTTCGCGTTCCTTCGCGGATAACCGCAGTTCGCCCCCTATATTTCGCGGTCTAAGCAATAGTCAACGTAACCTAACCCCTCAGTCCCTGGCCTCTGCCATTTTCACCGCCACCCTTATCGCCGCCAGCATGCTCTCTTCGCTCGCCTTCCCCGTCCCCGCGATATCAAATGCCGTCCCGTGATCCACCGACGTGCGCAGTATCGGCAAGCCAATGCTCACGTTCACGCCGCTGTCAAACGCCAGCAACTTCATCGGAATATGACCCTGGTCGTGGTACATCGCCACAATGATGTCGAACTCACCCCGCGTCGCCCGCAAGAAGACAGTATCCGGCGGCTGCGGGTCCGAGACCGTCCACCCGCGCGCCCGCGCCGTCTCAATAGCCGGCTGGATCTGCTCCGCCTCCTGCACCCCGAACAGCCCGTTCTCGCTCGCATGAGGATTCAACCCCGCCACCGCAATCCGCGGCGCCTCGATCCCCAGCATCCGGCACGACCGCTGCGCCAGCTCAATCACCTCCAGCACCCGCGCCGGCCTGACCCGCCGGATCGCCTCCTCCAGCGCAACATGCGTACTCACGTGCACCACCCGCAGCGTCGGCCCCACCAGCAACATCGAAACCCGCTCCGCCCCGGTGCGCTCGGCCAGCAGCTCCGTATGCCCGGGATACAGGAACCCGGCCCGGTGCATCGCCTCCTTGTTCAGCGGCGCCGTCACCACCGCCGCCGCCTGCCCCGCCATCGCCAGGTCACACGCGCGCATCACATACTCCACCGCGGCCCGCCCCGCACCCGCGCTCACCTCCCCCACAGGCGCCTCGGCCAGTTCCACGTTCGCCAGATCCAGCAGCGGCACCGTCCCCTCTTCATACCGGCCGCTACTGATCTCAACGATACCTTCAAAACGGGGCCGCATATCCACCCAAGCCGCCGCCCTCTCCAGAACGCCCCGATCGCCGACCACCAACGGCCGGCAAGCCGCAAACACCTCTCCATGCCCCAACGCCTTCAGCACCACCTCCGGCCCGATGCCGGCCGGGTCGCCCAGCGTAATTGCCAATATCGGACGGCTGTCAGCCACAGTTCACACCTTTCTGATTGCCTGAACTCTGATCTATCCGATCAGAAGCCTGCCCTGACTCAACACGCTTCCAGCGCGCCGTAAGATCGATGCTATCACCCCACGCCGCGCCCACAAAACATGCCCCCTGCATCGCGGGTGCATCCCACACTGTTGCCTCCCTGCAACCCGCCCTCTCATCCGGCTCAGAAATACCCGCCCAACAGACGACAACCGATCGCCTGCCATCCTGAAAATCCCTATCAATCCTGAAAATCCTGATTCAGACAACCGCCACTCAGGGAATCTGAACCGCGCCCAACACCGCCCGCAATAGCGCGTTACCCACCGATCCGCTACACTACTGAGGCGCGCCCTCAAGGCGCCTCGATCCCGCTGCCCCCTCTGTCCCAACACCCGGAGCAGCGGCAGCCACACACACCGCTGGAGAACCTCTTCATGGCAAATATCGCACTCGTCGGCTGCGCCCACATCCACACACCCGGCTTCGTCAAGCGCCTGCAGGCCCGCTCCGACGTCAACACCGTCGCCGTCTGGGACCGCGACCCCGCCCGCGCCCGTACCTGCAGCGACCAGCTCGCCGCGCCCGCCCTCGACAGCGTCGACGCCGTCTGGACCGACGCCGCCATCGACGGCGTCATCATCTGCTCCGAGACCGACCAGCACGAGCCCCTCGTCACCGCCGCGGCCGCCGCCGGCAAGCACATGTTCGTCGAAAAGCCGCTCGGCATCGGCGCACAGGACG
>DAOUHY010000443.1:0-5150 GCA_034428435.1 Caldilineaceae bacterium
CGATGACGCTGTGCCCGGCAAAGTTCTCCCCCCGAAACTGCTGGCAGATTGCGTCGGCAACACGCTGCGCGCACGCCAGAAATTCGGTCGATCCAGTAGCGCGGTAGTGTGCAATGGCAGCCTGGATCAAATGTCCCGGGTTGCCCAGTCCGTACGATCTTTCGAAATCGTCGCCATAGTAGATAGCCCAGAACGCGTTGTCCTGATGCGCATTGGCAACCCCGGTCACAAACAGGTCGAGCAAGGCGCGCGTGTCGGGATCGTCCCCGGACTGCAGGACATACGCGCAAGCTTCCAGCCACTTATGGAAGTTCGCGCGCCAGGAATGGCCGTTGCGCGTGCGATTCATTCCGGTGGGATTGACCTTGAGCGTTTCCAGGCCGGCCGCGATTCCCGCCTTGTCGCCCGCCGCGTAGGCCCTGAAAGGCGCGGTCTGGTCGTCTACGTCCAGCCAGGCCAGGAACGCTGGGATGCCGTTGGTCCGGTTGGCATGCATGCGCGTTTTCCAGAACCCATCGCGCATGCTAACGGCCTGCACCGGGACTGGTTTAAGAGGGGCAAAAGGGCTGGCGACGGTGGACACTACGCCGGCCTCCTGCCAATGTGGGATGTGTCGATTGTCTGACATGCAGACCTCCTCCCCGGGAACGTGCGCATCCTGTCAGCACGCGGACGCCTCGCCCGCCCCGACGCGATACGCAATTTGGAACCTCACTCCATCTGGACTTCCGTCGCGCCGGCGGCGAGGAACGGGCCGAGCGTTTCACCCCGCAACAACTTGTCCAAATCGTCCAGGAACTCCAGGTAGGTGCCCTGCCAGCCAAAGTGGTCCCAGAACCAGCCGTCATACGGCGATCCCGCCGTGGCCTCGCCCTTCGGAACGTCGGCATAGCGGGCGCGCATTGCCTCGACCTGCGCCGCCTGCAGCCGACCCAGTTTGTAGTCCAGGTACAGCCCGAAACAGTCCACGAAGATGCGCACGTCGTTCACGTTGGCTTCAAGCAGCCCGGCGACGTGGGCAAAGGAATCCGGGTCAATCTTGCCATCCAGCTGCCGCCACGCCGCCAGCACGCTTTCCATGTGGGCGATGGACGGCCTCTTCTCGGCCATCAGCTCGTCGGCATAGGCGGCGGTCAGCGGCACGCGGTTGAAGATGAGCTGGTAGCGCGGATCGTTGCGCAGCGCTTCGCCCTCCTCCTCGGGATAGGCGTCGAGCGGCAACGCCAGTCCGAGGACGTCTTCGCCCACGCGGTCCATGCCCGGATGCAGGTAGTCGGTCCAGATTCGCCACGGTCCGTTGAGGCGAGTGTCCAGGTAGCTGTAGCGCGCTACGTAACTGTGACACTGGGTCAAGCCGCTGCGGCTGAACAGCGCGCCGATGGTGGCGGGATAGGTCTCGCGCAGGCCGGGCAGGAACGCGCGCGCCTCCGCGCCATACTCCATCGTCAGCCACTCGGACAGGATGTCGTCCGGGTCGAGGTAGGGGTTCCAGCACAGCTTGCCGTAGGCATACCAGTTGGAAAGGTTGAGCGGATGGTCTACGTGTTCGGGATGAATCCCCAGATTGGCGTCAAACCCGTCACAGTTTTTGTCGGCTGCCTTGAGGAACTCTTCCTGCCAGCGGTGGGCCATGGAGCAAGGCAGGAAGTTCAGCCCGGCCGTATCGCCCACCAGCGCAAGCTCGAACACGTAAGGGGAACGCTCACCCGGTCGATTGCCGATGTGGCGCCAGATCGGATGCGGCGGATAGGGCGGACGAAAGTCCCAGTACAGGTGGCAGGGCGCGATGCGCACGTTCGCCGGGAGTTCATCCCCCCAGTCCCCGAACAGCTCTGCTTCGGATTTGGCGTAGGCGGCCTGGTCGGTGACCGCAGGCCAGAGCAGCTCTCCGTCAATGGTGGCCAGCGCCTCGCTGACCAAACGCATGCCGGCCAGAACGCGCTCGCGAACCGGCAGCGCGCGGCAGCGCTCGCAGTCGTCCTCGTGCGGGCCTGGCGCGTTCTCCCCGGCGCCCCAGACGATGGCATTGCGGACCGACGGCATGGTGTCGGCCAGACGCGCGGCGAAATCGTGCCACTGCGCGCGGACGGCATCGGAAAAGGGACAGACGTCTCCATAGTTTCCGTTTTCGTCCGGCTCGGCATAGTGGAGGGACAGGCCAACCGTTACGCCGAAGCGGTCCAGAAAGCGGGCGAACTGCTCGACCGGCTCGGCGTGGGAAAGCCAGCGTTCGAACTGTGAGCCCCTGGCCGCGTACTGAGCGAACAGGCCGAGGCTGTTGACGCGCATGGCCAGCAGCCGCCGGGCGAGGTCCAGGTACTCCGGGCACTCTTCCGGGCGCAGCATTTTTTCGTAGTCCAGGATACTCTTGAAAGGTAGACACCAGACCTTGTTCGAAGGCGTTTCCCACATCCGCAGCGCGCGCACCGGGAAATGCGGGCCATCGGTCAGCGCTGTGATGGCCTGGTTGCGTCGGGCGCGGTCGATGCACTCCTGCACCCCATACAGAACGCCCCGCCCATCGCCGCCGGTGATGCGCAAGTTGGCGCCGTCGTTCACCTCGATGCGATAGTGCTCCGGCTTCAAGTCGGTCCCGGCGGTGTCCAACCAGGCCGTAACATTCCCTTGATCGGAATGAGTCCCGATGGTTGGCCTTACACCACCTAGCTTTTCGATCCAGCGTGCCAACTCGTCGGCGGCGGTCCGAATGCGTGGACTGGCATCGCGCGGGATTCTGATCGCATCGATCACTGGCATCTGCATGTCTGTGTTTACCTCCTACGATTCTCGCTTCAACTCAAGTGGTCAACCGGTAGGGTTGTATTAAGTGGCTGCGTACGCCCACTGTCTGCGGATCATGGTACGCCAGGCACTAAAGTCATCCTCGAAGATCGCCATATCGGCGTCCTTGCCCGCTTCCAAGCTGCCCTTGCGGTCATCCACGCCGATAACGCGGGCTGGCGTCAGGCTTGTCATACGAATGGCCTCTACCAGTGGAACACCCACGGTGTCCATCAGAATAGGTATCATCTGGTTCAACACTGTGGTGCTGCTCGCAAACGCGGTCCGCTCAAGCAGCATGCCAACGCCGTCGTAAACGCCCGATTTATTGACAAAGTACGACACTATCCGTTCACCCGGAAATGTCAAACCCAGGGGAGTTGTGCCAAAAGCATTCTGAACTATAATACCTCCTTGTGATTGAGAGATTGCAGCAGAATTCGGCAGAGCAAAAGCCTTCCGGGCCGACTTACACCGGATTTCTGATTGAGGTCAGCTGAGGAAATACTATGACGCAGGAAGACTATAGCCTTACCGAAGAGCAGATCCAGCTTTTTGAAGTTTTCGGATTCCTGGTCCGGAGAAATCTGTTCAGTCCCGAGGAGATGAATAAGATAAACGAAGAGTTCGATCGTCGCCTTGCATCCATTCTGGAGGAAACCGATCCTGAAGAGAAACGTATTTTCAACAACTGGAGTAACCGGACCCCGGAAACCCCCTTTATTGCCAGCTTGCTTGAGGACCCGCGCATTTATCTGCCCGCGGAACAGCTGATCGATGAAGATTCCGTTCCCGTCCATTCTAACGCCAACAGCTATGAGAATAATACCGAATGGCATCCGGATTGGAGCGATCCTCATCTGGTGGCAATCAAGAACGTCATGTATCTGCAGCCGACAACCGCTGACCGCGGCGCATTGCGTCTCATTCCCGGGTCGCACAAAAATCCATTACATGAAGAACTTCATAGCATTGGACTGCGCAGTACGTTTGGCCCTGTAAAGGCCCGGTTCTTGGAAGAGTCTGGTCTGAGCGGAGAAGATATTCCCTGCTATGTATTTAATTCGAATCCGGGTGATGTCATTATCTTCAACCAGTTGACCTGGCATGCTGCCTTTGGCGGCTATAGAGACCGCCGCACCTGCACCTTTAATTTCTATGGTGCCCCAAGGACACCCGAAGCGGTAGAGTCGATGCGCAAAGTGGTGGAATACATTCCTGAACTCAAGAAGAACTTGGGAACGGTGGGGTTGCAATATCATCCCTGGTGGCTGGAAAATCCCGAAAATAACCCCAGGCGCGCACGCTGGATTAGTCGGTTGGAGGAATGGGGTTTCGTGGAAGCTTATAATAACTAGGGCTCGTTGACGTTTCAACCAGCCATCCCAACCGTAGGGGCACCCCTTGTGGGTGCCCTGGTTGTTGCCACCTTTGTGTGCCCTTCGTGTCCCTTTGTGGCCCTCCCTGGAACAAAGAAAGGTGTTCTTCGCGCCCCTGCGCGTGCTGAGAACTGCCTCTGACCCTTCACGAGGGTCTAGCCTTCCAGGTACTGTAGCACCCCATCCCAATCACAATACGTGCCGCCGACCATCTTTTGGGGCTCCGGGCGCGGTATGTGCATGTCCGAACCACCGGTCTTGACCAGTCCGAGGCTATCTGAAATCCGTACATATTCGTCCTCTTGGGCCTCGGTGTGCGCGGGATGGAACACCTCGACACCGTCGAGTCCTTCGTCAGCCAGGGCAGCGATATTCTCTTCGTCGAACGTGAAAACGACGCCCGTGTCGTGGCCGGGATGAGCTACCACGGCAATGCCGCCGGCCTCGTGAATAGCCGGAATTACCTCCGGTACCGGTGGGTGGAGAACCCGGACGCCGGACTCCTCCCGCAAGGCCATGAACTCTTTTTGATTCGACACAACGCCTTTTTTCAGCAGCAGCCTATATAATGCTGTCGACTCGGATTGTTCCTCAGCCTTCACCTCGGCGTCGTATTCAGCGATGGTCACCTTTGTGCCTTTCCCCTGCAAATATTCCAGCAAGGCGACACTGTACCTTCTTCTCACCGACCAGATTTCATCGGCCAGAAAACCCTCCAGAGAAGGAAGCGGACCATCGCGGAAAAAGCCCAAAACGTGGGCCGGTATCCCGCGCCACGAACTTGTGATCTCGATGCCGGGCAAAAAGGTCACGTCGTAAATGGTCGAGAGTCGTTGGCCTTCCGCAATGCTATCGATGGTGTCGTGGTCGCTGAAGGTCACGGCCGTCAGTCCGCGCGCCATGGCAATGCTGAAGACCTCCTCCGGGTCAAACGATGCGTCGGAGGACGCATGAGTATGGACGTGCAGATCTGCTCTTCTCACGAGGTTA
>DAOUHY010000444.1:0-15875 GCA_034428435.1 Caldilineaceae bacterium
CGAAGGCGCGCCCGACTATCCCCACCCCAATCGCTACTGGAAGCTCGTCGAGGACT
Organism: Caldilineaceae bacterium; assembly: GCA_034428435.1. Taxonomy (GTDB): domain Bacteria; phylum Chloroflexota; class Anaerolineae; order Caldilineales; family Caldilineaceae; genus Bin5. The sequence goes on from DAOUHY010000444.1 coordinate 57, forward strand.
ACGGCATAACCATCCTCTACACCGCGCCCACCGCCATTCGCGGCCTGATGCGCTTCGGCGATGCCTGGGCCGACCAACACGACCTGTCCAGCCTGCGCCTCCTCGGCAGCGTCGGCGAACCGATTAACCCCGAAGCCTGGCGCTGGTACCATCGTGTCATCGGCCGCGAAAACTGCCCCATTATGGACACCTGGTGGCAGACCGAAACCGGCGGCTTCATGATCACGCCAACTCCTGTCGTCGCCCTCAAACCGGGCAGCGCCACCTTGCCTTTCACCGGCATTGAAGCCGAAGTAGTGCGCGAAGACGGCTCCACCTGCGAGCCCAACGAAGACGGCTATCTCGTCATCAAACGCCCATGGCCGGGTATGGCCCGTACAGTCTGGGGAGACCCGGACCGCTACGTTGAACAGTACTGGTCCGAATTCGCCCAGCAGGGCTGGTACTTCACCGGCGACAGTGCCCGCCGCGACGACGACGGCTACTTCTGGATCATCGGCCGTATGGATGACGTCATCAAAGTCAGCGGCTACCGGCTCGGTACCGCCGAAATCGAAAGCGCACTCGTCAGCCATCCGGACGTGGCCGAGGCCGCCTGCGTCGGCATTCCCCACGAGCTGCGCGGTAACGTGATCCACGCCTTCTGTATCCTCAACGACGGCGTCAGCGGCAGCTCCGATCTGGTCGACGCGCTTAAACTTCATGTGCGTCATGAAGTCGGGCCGATTGCCGTGCCCGCCGAGCTGAATATCGTCGATGGCCTGCCCAAGACGCGCTCCGGTAAGATCATGCGCCGGCTGCTCAAGGCCCAGGTCCAGGGCCTGCCAATCGGCGATGTGAGTACCCTCGCCGACTGAACCAAAACGGGGGCCGGCGTCGCATCAAGACGACGCCGGCCCCCGCTGCACCGCAACGCAACACTTCCAAAATCCAACTACTGCACGCCGCGCAGCATTATCTCTCCGAACGTTTCCTCCTGTTCCGCCGCGATCTCATTCTGCTTAATCAGCTCCAGCACGGCCAAAAAGGTTACGATTACTTCCAGTCGGTTCCGGCTACAGGACAGAAGCGCCGCAAAGGGTACGGCGCCGCCCGCAGCGCCGTTCCTGCCCCACTGGCCTCTGATCCGTTCGCGGATCGCCTCCATCTTCTCTGCAACGGTGACCGGGTAGGACCGAACAGTCGGTATGACCGGGTCGCTGGGCAGGTTGTTCAAGGCCCTTTGCGCCGCGTCCGCCAGCTTCTCGATCGTCAGCGCAGACAGATCCAACCTGCGATTCGGTGCCGGCGGGGTCAAGCGCGCACTGGTCCGCAACCCGATCGATGCGCGCAGCCGCAACTCGTCTGCCCCCTCTCTGAAGCGGCGATAGTCCAGCAACTGCTGGATCAACTCCTCGCTCTGGCTCTCCTCCTCATCCTCCTCATCTTCCGGGTGGGGCAAAAGGCCCCGGCTCTTGATGTAAAGAAGCCGGGCCGCCACCACCAAAAAGTCGGCCAGCGCATCCGGCTCAATCTCCTGCATCGCCTCGATAGCGCGCAGATACTGATCCGTGATCGCAACCAGCGACACTTCCGTAATATCCAGTTCCTCACGTTCGATTAAATGGAGCAATAGCCCGATCGGGCCGTCGAAGATCGGGAGACTGACGGGGTAGCCCGCGCCGAGGGGATTGAGGTCCGTTTCCATACCGGCTACGACTCAAGCAGTGACCGGAATCGTCTCCTATCGTGAGCCAGCTGCAGCAGTCTCTGCGAGGCCGATATCGCGTCGGAGTCATCCAGGTGGTCGATCGCTACCCCTGCGTCCACCAGCCGTCTCTCGGCTTCCGCCGTCGAGATCGTTCCGGCCCCCACCAGGGTTACATACCGTGCCTTAAGCGCATCTTCCAGAAATGTCCCCGCCACCGGCTTGAACTCGTCAAAATAGTGGTTTGCCTCCGCCATCGTTTTGGTCATCGACTCCTCAGACGGAAACAGGACGTAGTGGTACGGAGGGACCCCGCTCTGAACGCGCTCGATCTCGCCGATGAGCGTGTCGCGCCATCTCTTTCCCTCCAACCATTCACTGCCCGGGCAGGGCGTGGAATTGTACGAAAACTCATTGTGGCCCAAAACATCGGTAAGTTGCAACGCAAACTCCTGCAACAACCATGCAATCAGACGCGCCCCGGAGTGTATCTGCTGTGGCGTTGGCGTTGAACCGTTCATAAAACTGCCGGCGAAAGCAACGCCAATCGCGTAAGAGTTGTGCCTGTCGACGTGGTGCGTACGCAGCGCCACCGGCTGAGTCTGCAGGATTTCGCCGTCTGCAGGGATGAAATAATGGTATCCGATACCCGACCAGGCACTCTTCCCCCGGTCAAGGTCTTCGTCAACGTGTGTCTGGGCGATGCGCTCGGGCCCGACGTGGGGCGCCAGCGCTGTATGATGGACCGCTATGTGGGTGATGGCCGCCAGCTGCCGCCGACGGTACTGCAACGTTGGATGTCTGGGCAAAACATGGCTAATGTCCCGAATCTGAGGCCGGGCTACCCGCTCCCTCTGAATCGGCAGCTCCCGCGTGTCCGGGACCTCCTTCGGCAACCCCCCACCTTCGCCGCCCGGCGCTTCCATCTGGCTGCTCGCCGATTGCTGGCCCTTCGCGCCGGGACCCGCCTTCCTTTCGAGAATCGCATCATCCGTCGCTGCCGGATCGTCCCCAGTACGCACCGCGTTGATCAGTACGTCTTTCCAACGTCGTCCCTGCTGCCACTGCTCCCCAGGAGAGGTGTGGTTGATGAATTCGTTCACCCCGCGAATGCTGGCCAGCGTCAACTGTGGGAACTCCTCCATCAGCCAGGCGATTAACTGCCGCCCCGAATTGATCTGTGCCGGGGTCGGAATATCATCATTGAACTCCCCCGCAAAGCCGATGTTGATCGCTCTTGCAATATAAGGAACTCTGCCGTCGACCGCCTCTAGCAGCGGTTGAGTCTGGTAGATCGCGCCGTTGGAGGCAATGAAGAACTGATAAAGAATCCCCGGCAGGCGACGATGGAACGCCGCTGCAATTGTTTGCAGCGGCGTGATCGGCGGCGCAGCCGTGTGGTTGATGACGATAAATTCGACATCATCCGCCTCTCGCCGGACAAAGCGCTGCGGATCACGCGGCAGGCGCTCGACCACATCTTCCATCGGCGGTCGCGACGCCGGGATCCTCCCCGGCCCGGGCGCGCCGGGGCTGTCCGTCGATTCGGGAGTCCCCTCTTCCACCTCTTCTGTCGGCGGCGAAAGTGGCGAGTCAGCGAGAAAATGGATGATATTCTCGTTCAGCGCAATCTTCCAGGCAGGGCCACTTTCGAATGTTCTTCCAGGGCTGGACGTGTCCAGCAGCTCGCACATGCCAACCACGCTCTGTGCTGTCAACCGGAATCGAGACAGCATCCAGGCGCACAACGCCGCGGTTGCCGTTATCTGCGCTGCCTCCGGCGCAGCTTCGTCGAAGTTGCCTTCCAGGCAGATGTTCACCCCTGTCAGGCTCCACTCCGCCTCATCGTTTACCACGGCCTCAACCGGGGCCACCTGCAAGATTTCTCCGGTCTCCAACACGAAGTAATGATAGGCGATTCCAGGATAGCCCTGCGCGATATGGGCCTGCGCAACCGTCTCAATCGGCACGCCGGTTGGCGCAGCTGTGTGACATATCACCAACCTCCGGATCTGGTCGAGTGTGCGCAGTGCGAACGGATTCTCACCGAGCGGCAGCGTATGAGAGATATCGACAACCGGTGGCCCCTCGGACACAGGAGCAGAACGCGCTTCCGCCCGCACATGCAATTCAGGTGTCGGTTCCGGCCGCGGCGCCGGTTCAGCCGTTACTCTTTCCTGCTCTACAGTCTCAGGTGCGGGCACAGGAACCTTTTCGGCATCAGCCGTCTCGGGCGCCGCGCTCACACTCAACCAGCGGGTAAGAATGTCCGACTGCATGGTCTGGAACCAGTTTTCGCCGCCGCTGATCAGGTCCAGAACTAACGTGTAGTTCCCTGGATGGTCGGGAATAACCATCTGCGCGTCAATGGTGACCGTCTCGCCCGGCGCTACGTCGTCGGGCAGTTCAGTCAGTACGGGGCGACCGTCGGGGAATGGAAGCTCTCGCCGGTTCTGAAAAAAGTGATAACCGAGGGCGACCGGTTGCGGACCCCGCGCCGGCCATGCGATTGTACCGATGTTTCGGACCGTCACCGGGAAGCTGACACGTTGTCCTGGGTAAAGCGGGCTGGGGGGCTTCCCCTTCAGCCACTGCACCCTGTACACCATCCCGCGGCCCATCCTCATCTCGTCGGTAACGTCGACCTCTGCCCGCCCCTCGACAGCCTCTGTCTGCCTGCCCGCTGCCCGCAGCTCCGGCTGGAGCTCGGGTTGGCCTTCAAACTGCGGCCTGACCTTCCGCTCCCTCTGGCCCTGCTCGGCGCCTACGTTCCATCGATATTCGTGCCGCAACGCAGCCCGAAAATCTTCTATGACGCCCTCTTTCCCCTTGATGTGCCAGCGGTCCAACTGTGGCCACCTGTACAACACCAGCGCCTGAATCTTCTGCGCATTCTGCCGGTTCCAGCGATCGATTTCGGCGTAGGCTGCCTGAATCCACCCCCGGTTAACGTTCTCCCAAGGTCCGCCCTGGTCGGTTTCCGTCACGTACACGGGCAAATGGCGCATGTTGACCGGAATCGCATGCATGAAGTCCCGGTATGCTTGGAAGTGACAGTGATGCTTGGGAAAGTCCGGCAGTTTGCTGTTATCCAGTATCAAGGTGGGGTTCGCCCCGTGCGTAAAGGTATGCAACGTGATTCCGTCGCAGCCGTTCGCGCCGCACTGCAGCAAAATGTCCTGAAAGTACTTTACCCAGTCGCCGTTCGGATTGCCAGGATACACCGTCTGCGTATTCCACGGCGCTACCGCGCCCACCAACACCTGGTCCTTTTCATGGCCTTCCACCCCGTGTATCGCCTGCCGGCACATACTGTAGCAGTTGGCATAGAGTTGGGGCGTGTTCAACTCCTCATCGTCCCTTACTGCCTTTGCCTCCTCCCTGTCGGTTGCGCTTAGCAATGCGCTGAACCGTTCCGGCAAACTGCGCATTGTCGGGTCACCCGCAGGCGCCTCGCCAAAGTGCCTGCGCGTTTCGAGAGCTGACGCCGCACTGGGGCGTCCGATCGCATAGTTCATCTCGTTGCCAATCACCCAGCGGCTGCATCCCTTGCTGGCGGCAACAAAATTGGCGCAGCGACGCGCGAAGTTGGCGTATTCTCTGCTCAGCGGCAGCGTACCCTGGGGAAAGTAGCCATTGTTCAGGCAAACGATGACGCCCAAACCCTGACGACTCAGTGAACTGTAATCTCTGCCCGTGAGATCGTTCGGATCATGCCCCACAACTTCGCTGAAGACAATCCAGCCCTGCTTTCTGGCCGCGCGCATATGATCTTCGCCGCCAAAATCATGGATGCCAAAGATGAATTCGCTACTCACAGTTCGCAGAGGTTGTCAGCTTCAAAATGGGTGGAGGCTGCTGGCCCAATCTCTCGTGGAATTATTCGTTGCGGTCGCAACATCCCAACCGCTCCATCATTCTTCGTCAGTGTTCTGGTAGACCAACTGATGCCTCGTGCAAACGGGGAAGTTCGGGCACAGTTCCGAAGGCCAAAACATTGTAATACAGGGGAAAAATTTCAGCAAACAACCGCAAAAAATAGTCTGTTTGAGCAGTGCCTCTATGGGCATCTGCAGCACCCACTTTCGGGCCCTCCGCTCAGCGCAATGTCCGCTCCCGGGCCGTGGCCGCCTACCCCTTCTTCATACCCGGGGCGGCCAAGGACGGGGAAATCTGGCGGAATCCTTCTGTGCTTCGTAACCTGGTGGGCCCGATCGTAGCAGAGCCCTGTTTTTGTGAGAGCAATGCCAACCACAAAGCGGACAATCCCGTCTTATGCCTGTACCTGGATACGATTGAGCAATCTCAGAAGAGGCCCGCGCTGTTCCATTCCGCTCTCGCCGTATTCGCTCAACCCCAGGTATACCCTGCGCCGCGCGCGCCGCAACAGTCCAATCGACAGGCGCCGCAAACTTTCTTGGCGGCTTCGAAACTCCTCCGGGTCACCCCAAATCCTGTCTCGCGGCCAGTTCCTCGAAAGCACATAGGGATGGGTCAGCGGCTGGTGAATTCTCTGCCACCAGCCTTCCGCCCCAATGTCGAGCCAGAACTGCACGTCCACCGCACGGTTCCGCATCAGAAATGTGTATGCCGGTGCAATCAACACAGCACTGTCCTCAACCGTCCATGCCGGCACATAGAGCGCCCCCAGCGCTCCCCCCTCCACCAGGTCAAGGTAGGCCCGGCCGATCTCGACCTTCCTCGAACTCCCCTCATCGGGCGAACCGGCGGCAACCGGAGAGTCCTCCCCCATTCCGAGTCGACTGCCCTGTCCCCCTATCGCCCACCGAAAATCTTGCGCCGAACGCACAAGCCGGTCGGTTATCCGGGCAGCATCAGCCTGTTCATGGAATCCGAATCCGGGCTGGCTAAGTAGTTCGCCAAACAGACGGGCGAAGAACCGGTCTAACGGCGAGAATTCACTCTCCGCCCGGTAGTCGGCCAACCATTTGCGCAAACGCTCGTATAGCTCCCCGCTGGCAAACGAGACCCGGCTCTGCACATCTCTCCGCAGACCTGCAAAGTCCCGCAGCGCCGCGCCCGCGGCGTCGCGTTCATTATATGCGGCCTGCGCCAGCACGCTGGCTCGCACAGGATCCAGCGGGGCAATGGCATTCTCCAGAGCCAGCGCAACGTCTGCCCGCGGCGGTCTCCGCTGCCAGATTGGATGCGCGAGCGCGGCCAAGGTTAGCAGCGTCCGCACCGTAGGCTCTGAGTTAAGGGCCCGGCTGGGTCGGTGACTGGTAGCCGGAATCTGTTTCTCCTCCAACCGCGACAGTAGACTGAAACGGAGGGCATCGCTCACGAACGGCGCCAGAACAACGATCTCGTTCGGCTCCACCCCGTCATCCTTGACCAGCTTCTCGATCAGGTCAACAGCCCACTCGACCATCTGGGGATAGAACCGGTACGAATGCTCGGGAAACACGATCGGGCTGTCGACCGGCGATCCGGATTCTCCGTCCACGCCTCCCTCCCCAATGCCCTCGACTACCTGCCGGTTGACGGCACGGTTGATCCGGCCAATCAAACGCGAGGACCCGGGCGCCGCGACGAGTGACCCCCGCAGCCGGATGTGTTTCTCCGTGTAGTCAGACAGCCGTACGGCGTTCTCCGCATCCGCCCCCAGGAATGCCCGGTACCCGCCATCCTCATCGACTACGATCAGCGCGCTTTCCAAGTGGGGAAGCCAGCGGCGCACCAACTCCTGCGCCGCGAACGTTTCTTCCTCGGCATTGTCTAAGATCAGATGGCGAAACCTGCGAAACAGATGGGTCCTGCACCATTCATTCTCAAGAATAACTCGCAAAAAGACTTCCATCTGCAGGCTGTAATCGACCAGTGACTCCTCCAGGCACAGCTGCCGAAACTCCTGACTGACGCGGCGCGCCGTTCGCAAAACATTCAATCGCGCAACCATCTTCTCGCCAGGTGGTACCGTACTCTCCAGACGGCCGTACGCCTCCTCCAACGTGAAGCCGTGTAGTGCCGCTTTATTGAGATTGTCCAGTACCTGGCTCACGATGCGGCTCCTCTGCAAACGAATCGCATCGAACTCTCCCTGCTGTGCAGCTCTCTCAACGAGGTCGGCCATGTGGTACTGTGTCGTCTCCAGATTGAGGAATGTCGGCTCAAGGCACGGTTCGACAAAACCGGCAGCGCGGGCAGCCAGCGGCCAGTATAGCGCCACACTCGATCGGGACAGAGACGCTACCGTTGTCACCTGCACCAGAGCCCCCGCAGGCACGTCGGAACTGCGCAACGCCTCCTGATAAGGCTGTCCAAGTGTGAGCTGGGGCACCAACACCAAAATCTGGTCGCCCCGTACTCGCTCCTGGCGCAGAAGCCATAGGACCCGCTCAATTGCGGCCGTCGTTTTGCCGGCGCCGAAAGGCCCGCTCAAAAACAGAGTATTGGATTGGAGAATCGAACCGTCCAAATCGAATCCGGTCCGGAGCGAGGATGCTGCGGATTTTTCCATCGTGGCTGGATCTTGGTGTCGCCGAGGAGAGCTTGAGCGGGCGCCCGGCTTACGGAGCGGCTACACACCGCAAGCCAGCGCGGCAAAGTGGAAAGTGTTCGCTTCAGTACGCGCCTGCACGGGGGTTCTCTAGAGCCCCCGCATCGGCACAAAGCGACTGCCTCAATCTAGTTGGCAGTGTATGGCTCGGCCAGCAGCGCCTGAATCACCGACTCCGAGTATGCGTACTGGCCCTCGCCAATCTTCAGGTAGCGAATCTGTCCGGTCTTGTCGATAAAGTACATCGCCGGCCAGTAACGGTTGTTGTAGGAGCGCCACGTCTTCCAGTCGTTATCGATCGCAACAGCGAAATCAATATCCAGCCGCACAAGAGAATTCTCGACGTTATTCACGTCGCGTTCGTGCCGGAACTCCGGGGTGTGAACGCCGATAATCACAAAACCGTCGTCCGCGTACTTCTCGTGCCATTCCCTCAACGAGGGAATTACGTTGACGCAGTTGTATCACCCATAGGTCCAGAACTCGACCAGCACGACGTTGCCCCGGAGGTCCGCCAACTTGAGCGGTTCCGAGTTCAGCCATATCTCGTTTAACAGCTCTGGCGCCTCTCCCTGCGGCCGCAACTTGGCCAGAAGCTCCAGCTGCTCCGCCGTCGGGCCGGGGGCCATCGCTCCTTCCTGATCCGAAGCCTGCTGGGCCCGTTCTTCCGCGACTCGAGTCTGAATCGCCTCAACCTTTGCGTCCTGATCGCTCTGGGTCCCTTGATCGCTCTGTGTCGGAATCGTCTGCGGCATGACACATCCGGCCAGTAGCAACCCGCAGATCAACGTAAGCAGAGCGTATCGAAAGCGCTCTCCACCCTGAGGTCGCCAGCAACTCAATCGAACGGCGCACCTGTGACCGAGGTCAGGACGATCTCGCCGTCCGACTTCATTGTCGGTCAATGCCTTCGTACGAGTTTTCACGATCATCTTAGTGTTTGAAATGTGCAAATGGAGGCGCGCACTGCGCGCCTCCATACTTCACTCGGGGCTTTTTAGCCCCCAATTCCTACATATCGTCCTTCTTCTCCATCGCATCCATGCCGTCGTCCATCATCATGCTGTCCATCATCTCTTCGGCCTCGGCCTGCGTGGGCAGAAGCAACTCGTCGCCGATTTCGATGCGATCGCAGTTGTCAAGCTCGTTCGCGCTGCAAATGGCCTTCCAGTAGTTGACGTTGCCGTAGGCTCGGTTTGCGATTGCGCCGAGCGTGTCACCCGCTACAACCGTGTAGGGCGTGTCCCCATCCTCCATCAACATGATGTCGCCCATCATCATGCCGTCGTCTTTCATCATATCGTCTTTGTCGGACATCATTTCGTCGTCCTTGTCCGACATCATTTCGTCATCTTTGTCGGACATCATCTCGTCGTCCTTGTCCGACATCATCTCGTCCTTCTCACCCATCATACCGTCTTTCTCGCCCATCATCATGTCCATCTTGGCCATGGCGTCGGCATGCGATGGCAGCATCAGCTCATCGCCGACATGGATGAGATTGCAGTTCGCCAGCTCGTTCGCGCTGCAGACGACCTCCCAGTACTTGCTTGCACCATAGGCGCGCCGGGAGATGGCTCCGAGCGTATCGCCTGCCATAACGGTATAGGGCGTGTCCCCCTCTTCCATCAGCATGATCTCGCCCATCATACCGTCTTTTTCCATCATCATCTTGTCATCTTTGTCCGACATCATCTCGTCATCCTTGTCGGACATCATCTCGTCGTCCTTCTCCATGCCCGCCTCCATCATCATCGCCTTTTCTATGGAGACTTTGACAAGGGCCGTGACATCGGGATAGGAATAGCCGTCATCCACGACACGAACAGTGCCCCCGATTTCAGGGCGGCCGGTGTTGGCGCCGGACTGTCGAGGGGCCTGATCAGGGCCTACGCCCGGTTCCTCATTAAACTCGGTCCCAGCGTCCCACAGCTGGAGATCAGCAGTAAGGTCCTGCATTCCTTCCATCGCCATCCCGTCCATGTCGATGAGAGCGATGCCCGCCTCGCCAGGTCCGACGAAGAGGTCGTTGGACTGCACGAACATTGTGGCGAACGAAAGATACGGTGCGTCGGCAGTAACTTTCACTTCAAACTCGTATGCCTGCCCGGGAAGTATCACTCCAGGACCATCCGCGCCGACCGGCGTATTGAAGACGCCTGCGTGAAGGTCCATGCCGTTCAGGGCCTCAGCAAGCGCGGACGGGTCGCCGTCCTCTGCCAGGGCTTCCAGACCGTAGCCTTTATCCGCCTCACCTTCAATGAAGAGTGCACCGGGTTCGCTGTGCAGCACCCAGACGCCCGGCGCAAACGGGGTAGGTAGGTCGCTGTCACCGGAGATGTTCTCAATCCTTACAACGTATGTGACCGCATCGCCCATCTCGTCATGGTCGTCTCCACCGTGACTCGACTCGAAAATCGGCCCTTCGCTCGCCAGGGCCAATTCAGCCGGTAGCAGGACTACAGTGGTGGAGAGCAACAGCATTGCGATAAGCAGAATGGAAAGCGGTTTTCTTAGTTGCATGGTCAATTCTCCTCCTTGAGATTGATTAATCCAACATGTTATGCAACAATGGTAACGGCAAAAGTCCGCAACTTAAAGTATACCAGATTGAAGTTGCCCCGCCAGCGGTCAAAGATTACCGGTTTCTTAACCAATGGCGCTGTCAGCACTTCTTCGCGATATCCCTTAGGGGATGTCCACCGAACATGGCCAGCATAAGAATCCTCGTCGTCGATGACGAACCCAGCATTCGAGAAGTTGTCAGCCTTTATCTCGAACAGATGGGATACGACGCAACCGTAGTCGGCGACGGGCAGTCCGCACTGGACCTGCTTCAGTCCGACCCACCGGATTTGCTCATCTTGGACGTAATGCTGCCAGGCGTCGATGGCTACGAGATCACCCGCCAGGTCCGGGCGACTAGCTCCATCCCAATCATTTTGCTCACCGCCCGTAAGGACGAGATCGACCGCATTCTCGGCCTGGAACTGGGCGCAGACGATTACGTCGTTAAACCTTTCAGCCCGCGCGAGCTCGTCAGCCGCGTAAAAGCCGTTCTGCGGCGTACCCAGCAGGCCCCAGCACTTCCCGGTGGCGATCAACCACTCACCTGCGGCAATATTCACATCGACCCTCGCACCCGCCAGGTCACCGTCGCCGGCAGTGGCATCCCCCTGACCGTCAAGGAGTTCGATCTCCTCTGGATGTTTGCCAGCAATCCAAATCAGGTCTTTAATCGAGACCAGTTGCTGGACCAGGTCTGGGGCGTTTCAGAGTTTATCGACGCCAGCACAGTTACCGTCCACGTGCGCCGCCTGCGCGAGAAGATCGAGCAGGACCCATCGAACCCGCGCCACATTATCACCGTCTGGGGCGTTGGCTATCGCTTTGAACCGGAAGAGTAGGACGTGGTGATCAGCTGAGGATCTGAAGCTGGCACCCAATCAAAGGGACTATGAACACGACAACCATTTCTCCATCGCCGGCTTCGCCTTCAGTTCGCTTTCTTCTCGGCGTGATCATCGCTGTCCTGGGTGGCCTGATCCTTTTTCTGGCCGTCCTCAATCCGCCAACTGAGGAACTTTTGGCGATGGCTCAGTTCCTGACTGCCACCGCGCTCTTGTCCGTCGCCGCCGTCTATCTGGTCTACCGCCTGGGATGGCTGCACTATTCGCCCCGACTCAGCTGGACCCTCGTCGGGGGATACGGATTCGCAAGCCTGTTGACCTTCCTCAACGTCTTTGTTACCGCCCGCCTCATGTTCGCCAGCGATCATGATCTGCGCCTGGCGGCTGTGCTCCTCATCTTCGCCGGCGGCATCGCAACTGCACTGGGTTACTTCCTCTCGACTGCCTTATCAGAGAAGATCCAGTGGGTGGGCCGTGCCGCCGCTGCCATCGCCGAAGGCAGGCTGGACGTGCGCGTCGATGTTGTCGGCAAAGACGAGTTGGCGCGCCTGGGTATAACTTTCAATCAGATGGCCGCCCGGCTCGAGGCCGCCGAAAGCCGGCATCGCGAAACCGAGCAACTGCGCCGCAACCTTCTGGCCTGGATCGGGCATGACCTCCGCACGCCCCTCGCCTCAATCCAAGCCCTGGTCGAAGCCCTCACCGATGGCTACATTACCGACCCCAATGAAACACAGCGCTACCTGCGAACGGTTCAGTTCGACGCCGCCGCTCTCTCAGTCCTCATCGACGAGCTCTTCGAAATGGCCGAAATCGAAGCCGGCGGCCTCAATCTTGACCGTCAGCCGATTTCGCTTGCCGACCTGATCTCGGATTCACTGGAAAGCTTCGCAGTCCAGGCCGCAGAGCTGGGCATCGGGCTGTCCGGCAGCGCCGACCCCCGTGTCGACCCAGTTATGCTTGACGCCGGCCTCATCGGCCGCGTACTCACCAATCTGATCGGCAACGCAGTGCGCCACACGCCCCCCGGCGGTTCCGTCGCCGTCAGCGCCCAGGGCGTCATGGGCGGCGTGCGCGTCGACGTATTTGACTCCGGACCCGGTATCCCGGAAGAAAGCCTTTCCAAAGTCTTCGAACAGTTCTACCGCGTCGAGCCGTCCCGCAGCCGCTCCAGCGGCGGCGGCTCCGGACTCGGCCTCACCATCGCCAAGGCAATCGTCGAAGCCCACGACGGCGTCATCGGCGTCGAAAACCGCGCCGAAGGCGGCGCACGCTTCTACTTCGTGCTGCCGAACCGGTAGGGCTGTGACGCATATGAAGGCAGCGTCCCTTACGCCATCAGTTTGTCGTTTCTTCTTCTGGAGATACCGGCAATGGATCGCACACCTTACATAGAGACGTTCGACAACGGCCCCGGCGGCTGGTGCGCATGGGGTACAGGATCACATCGGCCCGAACTGAAAGACGGCGCCTTCGTTACCCGCGGCCCCTGGCGCGTCGACCCCAATCACAGCGCCCCCGGTGCAGGCTATCTGCATCTGCTTGCCTACCTCCACACGCACGCCGACTATTACACTGATGAGTTTGCAGCCGAGGTCGGCGTCAATCGCTTTCTGGCGGAGGGTAAGGACCGCAATCTGACCAACGCGCGCATGACCGTTCGTCTGCGTGGCGATGTGGACCTGAAAGGGGCGAATCTGACGCTGTGGGTGCAGGCAGATGTGGGTGATACACGACCGAACTTCGCCCTCACCGGCCAGTCTCTTACAGTCACCGAAGATTGGAGCGAGCAGACGCTTCTACTGTCTGATGATCCTTCCCAATGGACGTGTGTGGGGGGACGTCACGATAAGCAGGATCTTTACGGCTATGGTGACATTCGTGATGCGCTTAGAGATGTGAACTGTGATTTGATCCTGGTGCTCTACCCGCTGAACGTAGTTCCCCTCGACGCGCCCCAGGAAATGAGAGATCAACTGCGCACCCACCGCGACTACGAGCCAGACTATACCTACCTGCCCGAAGGTTTCGTAGAATTCGATGCGATCTGGATCGAGTACCCCGACTGAGCCCCACGGCGACGTCAGAGGCGTCGAGAACCGCGCAGAAGGGGTGTTCCTGCTTCTACTTCATCTTGCCGAGCAATTCGAGCTGTAAGTGCAGCGCAAGCCACAAATCGAATACAGGAGTCTCCGTTTTGCCTGAAGAACCTGCATTTCATTCCGTCCCTAACTTCCAACTGTTGATGAACCCGACTTTAGAAGCCATTCGATCCCACGGGGGCAGCGCTTCAAACAAAGAAATAGTTGGCAGGGTAATTTCAGAGTTAGGTCTACCATCCCACATCAGCGAGAAACTTCACGGCGAAGGTAGTCAGACAGAGTTAGAATACAGGCTAAGTTGGGCAAGATCTTACCTCAAGCGGTATGGCCTCATCGAGAATTCAACAATGGGTGTTTGGTCCTTTACCTCGAAGGGTCACAAAGTCGAAACCGTTGATCCCAAGGAGGTAGTCAGATATGTCAGTTCCCTATTGGCTGCCGAAAAAGAGAGGAGAGGGGAGAAAGTCTCCAAAGAACATGAGAATGCCCTCCTTGGAGATGCTGGTGAAGAAACCGCCGTGTGGCGGGACAACCTACTTGAAATCCTTTTGGAACTGCCATTCGATGCATTTGAACGCTTATGTCAGAGGCTCTTACGTGAATCGGGGTTCATAGAGGTTGAAGTAACAGGTAAATCAGGGGATGGTGGAATCGACGGTCAAGGTATCATTCGTCTCGCTGGGCTGATTAGCTTCCCTGTCTTGTTTCAATGCAAGCGTTATAGAGGCAGCGTTACAGCGGGCACAGTTCGAGACTTCAGAGGTGCTATGCAAGGCCGTGCAGACAAAGGCGTAATTTTGACGACAGGAAGCTTCACACGTGATGCCTACAAAGAAGCCACACGAGATGGCGCGCCTCCCATTGACCTCATAGATGGCGCTCTGTTAGTTGATCGACTGAAGGAACTTAATCTCGGTGTGGAAACAAGGATGGTTGAAGAGGTGGAAATTAATGGTGAATGGTTCAAGTCTATCTGATGCAAAAGAACTTTGCTTCTCAATTCTGCCTAACTTTCTTTCTTGCCTGTAACGCCATCTACCTCACCAAGAAATATCCGGCCAGCTCTACAATCTCCGGCACCACCTGCCCGTACCCCTTAGTACAGACCGCGTGTTCCTCTTCGACGATCTTCACACAATTCTGGATGCCCACCTCCTCCTTCTGGCTATCTCCACTCAAGTTCGCCAGTCAAATATGACCCCGAGCAGTTCAGACGGCTCGTCGCGCATGGTGGCGTAGATGGCGGGGGCTTCCTCCACAGGGACACGGTGTGTCACCAACGGCTCGATTCTAACAGTACCGAGTTGGCAGTAGTGGCGCAGTATCCCCAGATCTTCCAGCGTAAAATGCGACGACGACTCGATCGACGCCCGCAATGCGTGCAGCATCGTCTGATGGAAAACTGTCGGCTGGCGGCCGGCCAGCGCGCCTATCGCGCCGTAGAGCGCGAGCAGCTTGTGCTCGTAGATGAAATCGAAGAGATCGGGCGCCCCGCAGGCGTCGACGACTCGGTCATAGGGACCGCCCTCAGAGAGCGACTCGTCGGCGCTGTCGTCGCTGACGTCGATCACGCGGTGGGCGCCGAGCTGTTCTGCAATCTCCAGCCGGCGCGGGTCGAAATCAGTGACCGTGACGTGTGCGCCAAGCGCCCGCGAGGCCTGTGCCACCGACTGACCGATCAACCCCAGGCCGGCAACCCATACCCGCATCGGCGCCGCGACCCGGATACGCCGCGAGTGCCTGAACCCTACACCCGCGATGCCGAAGAGGGCGCAAAACTCATGCTCGAGATCAGGCGGCAGCCCGATGCAGAGGCGCTCGCGCGGGTTGGCGGCGGCCAGATCAACGAGGTGCCAGCCCCGGTGGCCGCCATGATTGCCCAGAAAAACCGTCTCCCCCTCTGAAAACTGGTCGACGCGACTTCCCACTTTCTCGACTATGCTTACATGCTGGTAGCCCGAGCGCGCCGGGAAGCGGCTGCCGAAATCGGCCATCAACGAGTGTCGTTCGGTGCCATTGGTGACGCCCGAAAAAAGCGTTCGCGTAACGATCTCGGTGGGTCCCGGTTGGGGCGGGTCTGGCAGATCGAACAGCCTGACC
>DAOUHY010000445.1:0-3696 GCA_034428435.1 Caldilineaceae bacterium
TAATACTGACGAATTCATCGACGTCGAACGGCTCGCTGGCGGTGACCAGATTGTCTGGATCGAAGATCTTCGGGTCCGGATCGGTCAGGAATTCGTCCATGTCGAAGGGCTCGCCCCATGGGCGCCCAGTACGAATCTGTTCTACGGTGACGGGCATCCAGTCCCCTTTCTGGTTGAATTTCCCATGGCCCCTGACTTCCACATGCTGTCTTGCCAAACGCTTCATATCTTCGGCGTGCTCCTCGCTGAAGCGAAGACGCACGAATGAGCCTGCATAGTCGTGCAGTTGGGCTGTCCCCCTGTGCCAGTTCACCTCCCTGAGCCAGCCCTGCAGGAGAGCCTCTTCGCTCTGTGGTACAGAGCGGCCAGCAGCACTCGGGCGTTTGATTTCCGTCTTAAGGGGAGTATCGGCGCTACCAAGCCAGACCCGCACGTCCGCGGGGAGTTCAGAGGGTATGGCTCCGAGTCTGTTGGCCACCTCTGGCGGCAGCGCTGAATCCTGGCTGCCATCCCAGCTGTAGATAGCTTCGACTGCCTGCTGCCCCAGGTCTTCCAAGGAGAGTTGCCCATCGACCTCCGCCAATGTCAGTTCGGCGACCAACGAGCCTGGCCGTACGGCAGTTAACTGTAAGCTGCTCTGCTCGCGCGCCCAGCGGGGAGGTTGCCCGGGCCCCGACTGGCGTCCTCCTAGATGTTCGACCATCAGTCTCATCGCGTCCTGCATACCTGTCAGCGCATGGGCAAAGGCATCTACGGGTAGGCCGTTTTCGCCGACGTTCGGCCCTTCGAATGTGAGATACAGTCTATTCATCTGTATGGCCTCCTCTCGTCCCTCAAACCAGCTCCCCGTCAACAATATCATCCAGCGTCGGATCACCCGCCTTCGGCAGCTTGACCCTGTCCAGACTCATCACCGCGTCGATGATGTTCAGCAAAAGCCAGGCGTCGGTCTCGCCCATCCTGAATACCTCCGGCTTCGCCCGCGCCGTATCGCGCATGATGCCCAGCCCGTCCCGGTACGGATCAAACGAAACGATCTTCTCCAGCCTCACCCGAAAGCTCTTGCTGTTCCCCTTGAAATAGATATGCTTGGTCGTGATCCCCAGAACGCCCGAATCGGTATGCTGCATCGAGCTGGTCGCCACCGAGCGGCCGCGAAACGCGCCCGGCCGGATGTAAACGCCCTTTGCCACGCGAAAACTCACACCCAACGACCCGCCTCGAAACTCCCGCTGCGTCACCTGCTCCAGGTAATCTACGCCGCCGAACAGCCACAGCAGCTCCTCGCTCTTCATCAGGTTGAAAGGCGGCCGCACCCGCCGCCGGTCGAACCGCGGCACGACTCCGTGCTCGCTCAGCGCGTTCAGCAGATTCATCATCCTGAACAGCGTGAATTGCCCGCTACCGTCGAGATGGTGAGCGCCGAGATTGTGCTGCGAGCGGTAGCGGTTTAGAGCCCTCTTTTCCTCGTTGGAAAGGAAGTGATCATCCATCGCCGCCTTGACGGCCTGCCCCCAGCCCTGCGCCAGGGTCGCCGTCATCGCCGCGCCTGATGTGTCGATATAGGCCGCCGCGCCGATTGCGCGCACCCTGTCAGGCAGCCCATTGACGTCAACCCCGTACAGCGCGGCATCCACACACATCTTGCGAATACTCTCCAGCCCCTCTTCGTGCGCCTCCGCGCACGCCTTATGTTCCTTGCGCAGGAAGCCGGCAGACTGTCCGCAGTACCTGCAATCCCCCATCATCTCCCTCCTCGCTATGCCGCGCCGCGCTCAGCCACCAAGGCATTGGCCCGTCCCACAGCGGCCTCTCCTACTGTTCAGGCCGCGGCTGCGAGGATGATAAACGATCTCGTTCCACCGTTCAATTCCTCGCAGGGGGAGCGCCGCCGCGACAGTTCTCATTAACCCTTCCAAGGTGCCCGGTTCAGCGCAGACGCCTCCCATATATCGCGCCTGATTTCATCGCGTGTCCGCCCGGCTTCTGGCTCCCCTGCATGCTCTGGCAAAAATGATCAACGATCTGCATACGATCCACCTACGAAAAAGGTGGGACACTGCCGCTGTGCAGACGCCAACGCGCCGGCTTCCATGCCCAATGCCTACGAGATTCCAACGCGCCTCCACTCCATTACACTGGAAAACTGACCTCTACCTCCGCGAATCCGTGCTCCACTTCCGCCGCGCCCCTACAGCCTTTTAGTACCCGAAATCGGTCTCTAAGGCTTGACGCCGGCGATACACCGATCTACGATCAGGATCCCTCCGCTCCTCTCGCGTCGCAGGGAACTGTTATTATTTATTTCTGTCGGTTCGACAACCCAGAAAGGCGGCCAAAGCGGTATGACTGCATGCAACGCGGACAGCGTCATCATCGGCGTACACGCGCGTGCAGCGACTGCACAGAAGCGGCCGCCAGAAAAAGCCCCCTCCCGAGTACGGTCGAGGTGGATGCACGACCCAAATCTACATCCTCTTTAGAACACACGAGGCGCCCCCGGCTTTCATTCTTATCGCCTACACGCGCCTAACCCGCTGTTTCATTCGAGCGGCCTTTCTTCCCGCTCCTCGTTCATCTGACAACTTCAAAACCGGCTGTGATGCTCTGCATTCGCGGTGCAGGTCTTTCTATCTCTGCCTCCCCAATCGGCGAACGCTCCATCCGCAGGACCGAATGGAATTGTTCACGACTCATGCCTTATGGCAGGAAAGCTCGCCGATAGGAGAGAAGCAAAGACGATGCGAATGCGAACCAAACTGTCGATCTTCACCGTGGTCTGGACGGGCGCAATTTTGCTCTGTGCCCTGGCCGCTTTCATCGCGTTCAGCGCCCAGGTCACCAACGCCTCCATCAAAGCTCCGCATGGGGACCCGCACCCCTTTGTAGAGGTTTCTTTGCTGGACTCGACCGTGGCTCCGAATGAATACTTGCAGTTAAGTTTCCTCTTCCATGATTTGCCCTGCGATGACGAAGATGACGTCGAAGAGAATGGAGATTGCAATTACAGTGACAACTTCGATTCCGGCATCAGTTACAAGTATGAACTGTCCAGCATTTCCGGCGAAACGCCCTCAGCCGACTGTCAGAGTGGGTGGGTCGCCGAGAGAACGCTGTCCGGAACCTACAGGCACTGGAAATCGAGTGACGCTTACGTTCGCATACATAGAAGCTGTCCGGTAGGCTCCTACAAAGTCACACTCACGGTAACATACGTCGGCTGGGACGAGTCCCTTTCAGACACGGAAAACTTCCAAATCTCAGTGTCAACGCCGACGCCTACGCCTAGACCGACGTCAACGCCCAGGCCATATCAGCCACCTCCACAACCACCGCCGGCCACTGCTACCCCGACAGCAACGCCGCCACCGGCCACCGCCACGCCGACGGCTACCACCGAGGGCGAACTGATTCCACAGGAGCTGCCGTTAGGGGACGCCACAGCAACTCCGACAGCAACTCCGACGACCACGCCGACCAGCGATACGCAAGGGCCTCTGTTCCCACCACAGGACGACGACAACCCGACCGCAACCCCAACGGCCACGCCGACAATCGATCCAAATGCACCGACCGCGACACCAACGGCTACGCCGACTGAAGAGGTCAACGGCAACAGCGGCAACAACGGCGACAACCAAGGCAATGGCGGCAATCAGGGGAACAATCAAGGCAACCAGCAGAACAACCAGCCGG